>NZ_JBOBDQ010000004.1:0-167711 GCF_050586565.1 Pseudomonas sp. WC1 | reverse complement strand
TGCAAAACACCACACTAGGTGAATCGCCGCTGCCGTTCATCGCCGCCGCAATAAAATCTTGCGCGCCGAAGAACCAAATCGATCGCCTTCGGTCTCAGGAGGTACCGCGTAAACCGTTGCAGATCAAGGACCTATATCGTGATGACACGCCTTGCAAGCCTTTCCATGGTCGCCACCTTGCTGCTGCTCGGCGGCTGCTACAGCAACCATTACCACGATGATGACGATGGCTGGCGCGATCGTGACCGCGGCCACCGTCACCACCATCGTCATGACCGTGACGATGACGATCGCCAGTACCGTGACCGCTACTACCGCTGAAGCGTCCTTGCAACCCTGACTTGCCGCGACCGTGCGGCAATCCCCCCCTGATGACTCCCCTGAGGTTCATAACATGCGTCTGACTCTGCCTTCCCTCGCCCTCGGCCTGCTGCTCTGCCAGGGCGCTTTCGCCGGTGACGGCACCGCGGCCATCGGCGGCGGCCTGGGTGGCGCCCTGGGCAACGTCGTGGGCAAACAGATCGGCGGCAGCACCGGTGCGGCCATCGGCGCCGGTCTCGGTGGCGCGGCCGGCAGCGCGGTCGGCGCGCGCAAGGGCAACCGTACCGAAGCGGCCATCGGTGGCGGCCTGGGCTCGGCGGGCGGTTCGCTGATCGGCGGCAAGCTTGGCGGCTCCAACGGTTCGACCATCGGTGCCGGCCTGGGCGGCGCGGCCGGTGGCGCCATCGGCAACCACATGGGTGACAGCAACCGCAAGCACAAGCGTCGCCACTGACCCCAACGGTCGAAGGCTCGAAGCGAAACAGCAAAAGGCGGCTGCCCCTTAAGGGACAGCCGCCTTTTATCTTGGCGCGATTCCAGCAAGCAGGCGGCGTAGGCAGGCCCCGCATAATTTCATGACTCAAAGGAATGACAGCAATCCAATAAATCGTTTGCGGATACCCCCGGCACGCTTCGATATTCACGCCATCGAATCACAGGCGCCGCGCACATGAATCAGCCAAGCATCAGCCAGTCCATTGCCATCGTTCACCCGATCACGCTTTCCCATGGTCGCAATGCCGAAGTCTGGGATATCACCGGCAAGCGCTACATCGACTTCGTCGGCGGCATCGGCGTGCTCAACCTGGGCCACTGCAATCCCGCAGTAGTCGAAGCGATCCAGCAGCAGGCCACGTGCCTGACCCACTACGCCTTCAACGCCGCGCCCCACGGCCCCTACCTGAAGCTTATGGAGCGCCTGCGTGAATTCGTCCCGGTCAACTACCCGTTGGCCGGCATGCTCACCAACAGCGGCGCGGAAGCGGCGGAAAACGCTTTGAAGGTCGCCCGCGGAGCCACCGGCAAGCGCGCTGTCGTCGCCTTCGACGGCGGCTTCCATGGCCGCACCCTGGCCACCCTCAACCTCAATGGCAAGGTTGCCCCGTACAAGCAACGCGTGGGGGAACTGCCAGGCCCGGTCTATCACCTGCCCTACCCCAGCCCGGACACCGGGGTGAGCTGCGAACAGGCGCTCAAGGCCATGGAACGCCTATTCAACGTGGAGTTGGCGGTGGAGGACGTGGCGGCGTTCATCTTCGAGCCGGTGCAGGGTGAAGGTGGTTTCCTCGCCCTCGATCCGAGCTTTGCCCAGGCCTTGCGCCGCTTCTGCGACAGCCACGGGATACTGATCATCGTCGACGAGATCCAGTCCGGTTTCGGCCGCACCGGGCAGCGTTTCGCCTTCCCGCGACTGGGGATCGAGCCGGACCTGCTGCTGCTGGCCAAGAGCATCGCCGGTGGCATGCCCCTGGGCGCGGTGGTCGGCCGCCGGGAGATCATGGACTCGCTGCCCAAGGGCGGCCTGGGCGGCACCTACTCGGGCAATCCGATCGCCTGTGCGGCGGCCTTGGCGAGCCTTGCGCAGATGACCGACGCCAACCTCGCCACCTGGGGCGAACGCCAGGAACAGGCCATCGTCGCACGCCATGCACGCTGGAAAGCCGCAGGCTTGTCCAGTTCGCTCGGCCGCCTGACCGGCGTCGGCGCCATGCGCGGGCTGGAGTTCGTCAACGGCGATGGCAGCCCGGCACCGGCGCAACTGGCCAAGGTGTTGGAGGCGGCGCGTGCCAAGGGGTTGCTGCTGATGCCCAGTGGCAAGGCGCGGCATATCATCCGCCTGTTGGCGCCGCTGACCATCGAGGCCGAGGTGCTCGAGGAAGGGCTGGATATCCTCGAGCAGTGCCTGGCTGAACTGGGGTAAGGCTTACAGGCCCAGCTCTTCGGGGGTGGGCATGTCGCATTCGAAGGCGATCCAGCCGCCTTCGAGTTCGGCATGACCGTTGACGATCAGGCCGTAGTAAGTAAGGCCATTCTCCAGCGTGACGCAGATGTGCGTGGCGCCTTTTTCCGGTGCCGCGAGCGTACCGACAAAATGCACCTTCTTCAGCACTTCGGTTACCGCCTCGAGGCCCACGCGCATGTTGCTGTTTTCCGAAGCCTCGGTGTCGCCCCCACGGTCTTCGGCGCTGACGGTCACGGTGGCGATGTAGGGGTACTTGCTGCTCAAGCGGGGTTACCTCGGGGTAGGGTGCGAAAATTGGCGCTAGGGTACGGCAGACGGTGGTTGTTGTCTCTAGCGGCCTCATGGATGGTACGGCATGGCCTCCCCCGCCCCGATCTGTTAGGGTGCCCGCCGATGCACGCCACACCACGCGAGGATACCGAGTGAGCGCAGAACTTCCCCTGATCGCCGACCTGTTCGAGGTCGACAAACGCCTGACCCTCAAGCCCGTCGTGGACTTCAATGCCTACCTGCGCAACGCTTTCGGCGACGGCCCCTGCCGCTGCCACCGCTGCATTGAGGGCAATGGTGACGAGAGCAGCTATAGCCACCGCCACAGTTTCGAACTGGAAGGCCGCACCTTGCACCGACGCTTCGCCAGCACCGCCGGCAGCGACGTGTTGATGGTGCTGAAGAAGGCCTGGCTGTCCTACACCAAGGCCGAACTGATCACCGTCGGCGCGCTGGACATGGCCACCCTCAAGGCCTTCACCGACGCGGCCCTGCACGAACGCCTGCTGGCCCTGTTGCCGGCCAGCGGCCTGGCGCGTGAAGCCGAGGGCCAGTGGCAGCTGCAGGTGCTCGCCGACTGACGGTCGCCCCGGCAGGATTCTCCCGCTCTGCTACCTTGGGAGAATCCTCACCCGCAGGTGACCCGCCATGGCCCGCACGACTCCCATCGAGCTGTACCGCAATATCGGCATTGTCGCTCACGTGGATGCCGGCAAGACCACCACCACCGAACGGATCCTGTTCTACACCGGGGTCAACCACAAGATGGGCGAGGTGCACGACGGCGCCGCGACCATGGACTGGATGGCTCAGGAGCAGGAGCGTGGCATCACCATCACCTCGGCAGCCACCACGGCCTTCTGGCAGGGCTCGACCAAGCAGTTCGAGCACAAGTACCGCTTCAATATCATCGACACCCCAGGCCACGTCGACTTCACCATCGAGGTGGAGCGCTCGCTGCGCGTGCTCGATGGCGCGGTGGTGGTGTTCAGCGGCGCCGATGGGGTCGAGCCGCAGTCCGAGACCGTGTGGCGCCAGGCCAACAAGTATCATGTGCCGCGCCTGGCCTACATCAACAAGATGGACCGCCAGGGCGCGGACTTCCTGCGTGTGGTGAAACAGATCGACCAGCGCCTGGGCCACCACCCGGTGCCGATCCAGCTGGCCATCGGCAGCGAGGAGAACTTCATCGGCCAGATCGACCTGGTGAAGATGAAAGCCATCTACTGGAACGATGCCGACCAGGGCACCAGCTACCGCGAGGAAGCGATCCCCGCTGAACTGCAGGCCCTGGCCGACGAGTGGCGTGCCCATATGCTGGAAGCGGCGGCGGATGCCAGCGAAGCACTGACCCTGAAGTACCTTGAAGGTGAGGAATTCACCACCGAGGAAATCAAGGCCGCCCTGCGCCAACGCACCATCGCCAACGAAATCGTCCCGACCATCCTCGGCTCGTCATTCAAGAACAAGGGCGTGCCGCTGATGCTCGACGCGGTGATCGACTACCTGCCCGCCCCGTCCGAAATCCCGGCGATCAAGGGCACTGACCCGGACGATGAAGACAAGCACCTGGAACGCCACGCCGACGACAAGGAGCCGTTCTCGGCCCTGGCCTTCAAGATCGCCACCGACCCGTTCGTCGGCACCCTGACCTTCGCCCGGGTATATTCGGGAGTGCTCAGCTCGGGCAATGCGGTGCTCAACTCGGTGAAGGGCAAGAAGGAGCGCATCGGCCGCATGGTGCAGATGCACGCCAACCAGCGCGCCGAGATCAAGGACGTGTGCGCCGGCGATATCGCCGCACTGATCGGCATGAAGGACGTGACCACCGGCGACACCCTGTGCGACATGGACAAGCCGATCATCCTTGAACGCATGGATTTCCCCGACCCGGTGATCTCGGTGGCGGTGGAGCCGAAGACCAAGGGCGACCAGGAGAAGATGGGCATCGCCCTGGGCAAGCTGGCCCAGGAGGACCCGTCGTTCCGGGTCAAGACCGACGAGGAAACCGGCCAGACCATCATCTCCGGCATGGGCGAGTTGCACCTGGACATCATCGTCGACCGCATGCGCCGCGAGTTCAACGTCGAAGCCAATATCGGCAAGCCGCAGGTGGCCTACCGCGAGAAGATCCGCAACACCTGCGAAATCGAAGGGCGTTTCGTGCGCCAATCGGGCGGACGCGGCCAGTATGGCCATTGCTGGATCCGCTTCGCCCCCGGCGACGAAGGCAAGGAAGGGCTGGAGTTCGTCAACGAGATTGTCGGCGGCGTGGTGCCGCGCGAATACATCCCGGCGATCCAGAAAGGCATCGAGGAGCAGATGAAGAACGGCGTGCTTGCCGGCTACCCGCTGATCAACCTCAAGGCGGCGGTGTTCGACGGCTCGTACCATGACGTCGATTCCAACGAGATGGCCTACAAGATTGCCGCCTCCATGGCCACCAAGCAGCTGTCGCAGAAAGGCGGCGCGGTGCTGCTGGAGCCGGTGATGAAGGTCGAGGTGGTGACGCCCGAGGAGTACCAGGGCGATATCCTCGGCGACCTGAGCCGGCGCCGGGGCATGATCCAGGATGGCGACGAAACCCCGGCCGGCAAAGTGATCCGTGCCGAGGTGCCTTTAGGCGAGATGTTCGGCTACGCCACCGCGATGCGCTCGATGACCCAGGGCCGGGCGAGTTTCTCGATGGAGTTCACCCGCTACGCCGAGGCGCCGGCGAGCATTGCCGACACCATCGTCAAGAAAAACCGCGGGGAGTAAGCCTTTCTCCTATAACGGCCCTATCGCCGGCAAGCCGGCGATAGGGCCGGTGCAGGCAACCATTGCCTTCAATGCTGCTCCCCTGCCCGCTTCAACAGCTTCTTGCAGCGCTCGGAAAGATGCACCACCCGCAACTGCTTGCCCGCCTTGGCATAGCGCTCGCGCAGGGTCTTGAGCGCCGCGATCGCCGAATAATCGACAAAGCTCAGGTGCTGGCAATCCAGCGTCACCTTGGCCGGGTCGTTGACCGGGTCGAACTGGTTGAGGAACGGCGTGGTCGAGGCGAAGAACAGCGTGCCGTGCACCTGGTAATGCTTGCCCCCCTCGGCGTCCTCATGACTGTCGGCATACAGCTCGCGCGCGTGCTGCCAGGCAAAATTGATGGCCGCGATGACGATACCGAACAGCACCGCCGTGGCCAGGTCGGTGAACACCGTGACCACGGTCACGGCGATGATCGCCAGCACATCGCTCACCGGCACCTTGTGCAGCACCCGCAGCGATGCCCAGGCGAAGGTCTGCTGGGCCACCACGAACATCACCCCGACCAGCGCCGCCAGCGGAATACGCTCGATCAACGGCGACAGGAACAGCACGAACAGCAGGATCATCACCCCCGCCACCACGCCCGACAGTCGGCCACGGCCATTGGAGCTGAGGTTGATCACGGTCTGGCCGATCATCGCGCAGCCGCCCATGCCGCCGCACAGGCCCGAGACCATGTTGGCCGCGCCCAAGGCCATGCACTCGCGGTCCGGGTAACCACGACTCTCGGTGACCTCGTCGGTGAGGTTGAGGGTCAGCAGGGTTTCCAGCAGGCCGACCATGGCCATCAGCACCGCGTAAGGCGCGATGATCTTCAAGGTCTCAAGGTTCCAGGGGATGTCCGGCAGCGCCAGTCTTGGCAGGCCGCCGGCGATGTGCGCCATATCGCCGAGGGTGCGGGTTGGAAGGCCAAGCAGGTAGACCAGCAGGCCGACGCCGAGGATCGCCACCAGCGCCGGCGGCACGGCGCGGGTCAGCCTGGGAAGCACGTAGACCACCAGCATGGTCAACGCCACCAGGCCGATCATCAGGTACAGCGGCGCGCCGCTGAGCCAGTGCTCGCCTTCCTTGAAGTGCTCCAGCTGGGCCAGGGCGATGACGATAGCCAGGCCGTTGACGAAGCCGAGCATCACCGGGTACGGCACCAGGCGCACCAGCTTGCCCAGGCGCAGGGCGCCGAACAGGATCATCACCAGCCCGCCCAGCAGCACCGTGGCCAGCAGGTACTGGACGCCGTGCTGCACCACCAGGGCGACGATGACCACCGCCATCGAACCGGCGGCGCCGGAGATCATCCCCGGGCGGCCGCCGAACAGCGCGGTCAGGGTGCAGATGATGAAGGCGCCGTACAGGCCCATCAGCGGGTTGAGGTGGGCCACCAGGGCGAAAGCGATGCACTCCGGTACCAGGGCGAACGAAGTGGTGAGGCCGGCGAGCAGGTCGGCGCGTAGGCGTGCGGGTTTCATGGAGTTCCTGTAAACAACCCCGGCATTACGCTGCGTGGGAGCGTAATACCGAGGGAATGAGCTCGAAATCGAGGATCGGGATGTTACGGAATTTGCCTGACTGCAACCACTGAAAAGCCGACCTGTGCATGCCGCTGTGATCCACAACCAGCAAGATGCCGACAAATTTGCCATCATGTCCATTCCACCCGCGGAGATCATGGACATGCCGCTACGCCCCCTCCTCGCCTCGCTGCTGCTGGCCGCCAGCCTTACGGCCCAGGCCGCCACCGAGGTCATTCCCTTGCAACACCGCAGCAGCGCCGAACTGCTGCCCGCCGCCCAGTCCTTCCTGGGCAAGGACGGCAGCGTCAGCACCTTCGAGGACAAGCTGATCGTCAACGCCAGCCAGGAACGCATTGACGATCTGCGCGCCCTGCTGCAACAGCTCGACACCGCGCCCAAACGCCTGCTGATCAGCGTCGACAACAACGACAGCAACTTCCAGGACAACCGCGGCAATGCCCGCGTGATCCGCTACGGCACCGCCAACCGCGAAGGCGGCATGCAGCAGGTACAGGCCAGCGACGGCCAGCCGGCACTGATCCAGGTGGGCCAGAGCATCCCCGTCACCAGTACTTCCACCGACGGTTACGGGCGCATCCAGAGCAACACCGAATACCGCAACGTTACCCAGGGCTTCTACGTCACGCCACGCCTGAGCGGTGATAACGTTCGCCTGCAAATCAGCACCAATAACGACCGAATGAGCCAGGAACGTGCCGATGTAGTGAAAGTGCAGAGCACCGACACGACCGTCACCGGCAAGCTCGGCGAGTGGATCACCCTGGCCGGATTCAACCAGCAGAGTCAGTCCGATCGCAGCGCGTCAAGCCTCAGTTACAGCACCCAGCGCGGTGAAAACATGACTTTGCGGGTCAAAGTCGACCTTCTCGACTGAACCCAGGCAATTCAAGGGCTCGACCAAGGGCCTTGAAACTGACCGCCAAGTCGCATTAGACCAAAGATGTAGTAAGCCTAAAAAAGCACTACAAAATGTTTGACAGGCTCTTTTCGCCAAGGGCATGATGGCCTCGCTCCCGCTAATCAGAGGCCCTGGCAAGGGTCTTCGAGGTGCGCTCCTCCCACCGTGGAGGCACCTCGTGTCCATACGGCCCACAAGGCGGTTCGACGGGATTGCGACTGCAACGAAGAAGTTGTCCCGAGGGACGGAAGCGCATCACCGCAGTTCTGGCAATCGCGTCGCACCGCAGCAAGGCATCCACGAGCCAACCTGCAGGGCACACCTTCGCCTGGCCTGCCCACCCTTCCCCTTCGCACTTCCCCGTTCGCCGCCGCACTCCCCCGGACAGCACAGCCTGGCCCTCTGACCCGCGTATCCGAGCATCAGCACAATTACACTCAAGATCGATGCGACGAGGTTTATTTCCATGGCACTGACACGCGAACAGCAAATTGCAGCCCTCGAGAAAGACTGGGCCGAAAACCCGCGCTGGAAAGGCGTGACCCGTACCTACACCGCCGCCGATGTCGTTCGCCTGCGTGGCTCGCTGCAACCAGAGCACACCCTGGCTCGCCAGGGCGCGGAAAAACTGTGGAAGCTGGTCACCCAAGGTGCCCACCCGTCCTTCCGCCCAGAAAAAGATTTCGTCAACTGCATGGGCGCCCTGACCGGCGGCCAGGCAGTGCAACAGGTCAAGGCCGGCATCCAGGCCATCTACCTGTCCGGCTGGCAGGTTGCCGCCGACAACAACTCGGCCGAGTCGATGTACCCCGACCAGTCGCTGTACCCGGTGGATTCGGTACCGACCGTGGTCAAGCGCATCAACAACTCGTTCCGCCGCGCCGACCAGATCCAATGGAAAGCTGGCAAGAACCCAGGTGACGAAGGCTACATCGACTACTTCGCACCAATCGTGGCTGACGCCGAAGCCGGTTTCGGCGGCGTACTGAACGCCTACGAACTGATGAAGAACATGATTGAAGCGGGCGCCGCTGGCGTGCACTTCGAAGACCAGCTGGCCTCGGTGAAAAAATGCGGCCACATGGGCGGCAAGGTACTGGTACCGACCCAGGAAGCCGTACAGAAGCTGGTGGCTGCCCGTCTGGCCGCCGACGTTGCCGGTGTACCGACCATCATCCTGGCCCGTACCGACGCCAACGCCGCTGACCTGCTGACCAGCGACTGCGACCCGTACGACCAGCCGTTCGTGATCGGCGACCGCACCCGTGAAGGCTTCTACAAAGTCCGCGCCGGCCTCGACCAGGCGATCTCCCGCGGCCTGGCCTACGCGCCGTATGCCGACCTGATCTGGTGCGAAACCGCCAAGCCGGACCTGGACGAAGCCCGTCGCTTCGCCGAAGCGATCAAGAAGGAATACCCGGACCAACTGCTGTCGTACAACTGCTCGCCTTCCTTCAACTGGAAGAAGAACCTGGACGACGCCACCATCGCCAAGTTCCAGCGCGAGCTGTCGGCCATGGGCTACAAGCACCAGTTCATTACCCTGGCCGGCATCCACAACATGTGGCACGGCATGTTCAACCTGGCGCACGACTACGCCCGCAACGACATGACCGCCTACGTGAAGCTGCAAGAGCAGGAATTCGCCGACGCCAGTAAAGGCTACACCTTCGTGGCGCACCAGCAGGAAGTCGGCACTGGCTACTTCGACGACATGACCACCGTGATCCAGGGTGGTGCATCGTCGGTAACCGCACTGACCGGTTCGACCGAGGAAGAGCAGTTCCACTGAGTCTGGTGAACTGAACAGAAAGCCCAGGTTCCGCAAGGTTCCTGGGCTTTCCGCTTTTTTTAGGGCGGCTTTAGCCGCGATGCAGGCAACGCGGTATCTGGCACCCGCTTCGCGGGTGATCGCGGCTGAAGCCGCTCCTACAGCAATCGCGTCGCACCAGCAAAGTTGCAGATCAGGTCTAAGCTTGTGGCTACCCCATAGCAAGGACTGCCCATGCCCCGCCCTGGCCACCTGCTCACCATCGCCGTCGCAGCCGCCACCTGCTATCTATATGCACTGGCGAGCGACAATGCCCTGCTTGGCCTGCTGGTCAAACCCATTCCGGTACTGGCACTGATCGCCTGGCTTAGGACCATGCCCACCACGCCCTACCGTCGCTGGATCATGATCGGACTGGCCTTCTCGGTACTGGGCGACATCCTCCTGGCCATCCCCCGCGATCTGTTCGTGTTCGGCCTGGCCGCATTCCTTTGCGCCCACCTGGCGTACCTTCGCGGTTACTGCAGCCTGACCCAGCGCCCGGGCTACCCGTCACTGGCCCTCGCACTGCTGGTGGGCGCCTCGCTGTTCGGCCTGCTCGCCAGCCACGGCCTGGGCCCACTGCTGATCCCGGTGGCGCTGTATGCCCTGGCGATCGGCTGCATGCTCTGGCGCGCCTTGGCCTGCGGCGGTGTCGCCGCACTGGGTGCCTGCGCCTTCGTCTTCTCCGACAGCCTGATCGGCATCGACCGCTTCGTCAGCCCGTTTGCCGCTGCCGAGTACCTGATCATCCTGTCCTACTGGCTTGGCCAGTGGCTCATCGCCGCGTCGGTCAGCCGCAGCACAAACGACAAAGCATTGATCCAGAGCGGTACGCGCTGCGCCGGAAGCTGCTAGAACGAGAGTTTTTCGCATTTGCAAGTGGGCAGATCGGCTGATGAACTTTGCAAGGCCCAGAACAGCTAAAACAATACAGCTCAGGTTAAATGATATTAATTATCATTACGCAACTAGCCAGTCATTACGCGAGGTAAGAAACATAATTAACAAATCCACGTGCAATGCCCGAAACTCAAGGCTTTCAGCCAGTTACGAAAGATTTTTGTTCTTAAACCTACGAATAAATTTGCAACGGAAATTTTACTTGCACTGGGTTTACCCATAAAATCAGCGCGATTGATTCAGCTGCGACATTTGGTCACTGCGTCTGCGACACCACGTCGCCGCTCTACTTATTTCAGACTGCAGAGCTGGGTCTCTGTATAAGGATTTCTAGCATGTCCGATTCGGCAGGACTCATCGCCCACAACTGGGGCTTTGCCATCTTCCTCCTGGGTGTCGTCGGCCTGTGTGCCTTCATGCTCGGCCTGTCCAGCCTGCTCGGTAGCAAGGCCTGGGGTCGCGCCAAGAACGAACCCTTCGAATCCGGCATGCTGCCCGTCGGCAGCGCCCGCCTGCGCCTGTCCGCCAAATTCTATCTGGTCGCGATGCTGTTCGTGATCTTCGATATCGAAGCCCTCTTCCTGTATGCATGGTCTGTGTCCGTCCGCGAAAGCGGCTGGACCGGATTCGTCGAAGCACTCGTTTTCATAGCAATTCTGTTGGCAGGTCTTGTCTACCTATGGCGCGTCGGGGCGCTCGATTGGGCTCCCGAAGGTCGCCGCAAGCGGCAAGCGAAGCTGAAACAATGAGGCTTTGGCATGCAATACAATCTCACCAGAATCGATCCGGACGCACCTAACGAGCAGTATCCGGTCGGTGAACGGGAAACCGTCACCGATCAACTGCTGGAAGACCAGGTCCACAAGAACATCTACATGGGGAAACTCGAAGATGTGCTGCGTGGCGCGGTCAACTGGGGTCGCAAGAACTCCCTCTGGCCGTACAACTTCGGCCTTTCCTGCTGCTACGTGGAAATGACCACGGCCTTCACGGCGCCCCACGACATCGCCCGCTTCGGCGCCGAAGTCATCCGGGCCTCGCCGCGTCAGGCCGACTTCATGGTCATCGCCGGTACCTGCTTCGTGAAGATGGCGCCGATCATTCAGCGCCTGTACGAGCAGATGCTCGAACCCAAGTGGGTCATCTCCATGGGCTCGTGCGCCAACTCCGGCGGCATGTACGACATTTACTCGGTCGTTCAGGGGGTCGACAAGTTCCTCCCCGTGGACGTGTACGTGCCTGGCTGCCCACCGCGCCCCGAGGCGTTCCTGCAAGGCTTGATGCTGCTGCAGGAGTCGATCGGCCAGGAGCGACGCCCGCTTTCCTGGGTGGTTGGCGATCAAGGCATCTACCGTGCCGAGATGCCCGCCCAGAAAGACCTGCGTCGCGAACAGCGTATCGCGGTAACCAACCTGCGCAGCCCCGACGAAGTCTGATCCAGCGACCTGCCGCCCGCTCCCCCAGGAGCCGGCGGCCTGGCTTCATTCTTAACGTTGACCCAAAGCGACCGAGACCATGACAGCGGACAACGCTATTTATATTCCGCCTTACAAGGCTGACGACCAGGATGTGGTCGTCGAACTGCACAACCGATTCGGCGCCGACGCTTTCGTCGCCCAGGAAACCCGTACCGGCATGCCGGTACTGTGGGTAAAGCGTGCCCAGCTCAAGGAAATCCTCACCTTCCTGCGCAACGTCGCCAAGCCGTACAGCATGCTGTACGACCTGCACGGCGTCGACGAGCGCCTGCGCACTCAGCGCCGCGGCCTGCCGGCCGCCGACTTCAGCGTGTTCTACCACCTGCTGTCGGTCGAGCGTAACAGCGACGTGATGATCAAGGTGTCGCTGAGCGAAGGCGACCTGAACCTGCCCACCGTGACCGGCATCTGGCCCAACGCCAACTGGTACGAGCGTGAAGTCTGGGACATGTTCGGCATCGACTTCGCCGGCCACCCGCACCTGAGCCGCATCATGATGCCGCCGACCTGGGAAGGTCACCCGCTGCGCAAGGACTACCCGGCCCGCGCCACCGAATTCGACCCCTACAGCCTGACCCTGGCCAAGCAGCAGCTTGAAGAGGAATCGGCACGTTTCAACCCGGAAGCCTGGGGCATGAAGCGTTCGGGCGCCAACGAGGACTACATGTTCCTCAACCTCGGCCCCAACCACCCTTCGGCCCACGGTGCCTTCCGTATCGTCCTGCAGCTGGACGGCGAAGAGATCGTCGACTGCGTCCCGGACATCGGCTACCACCACCGTGGCGCCGAGAAGATGGCCGAGCGTCAGTCGTGGCACAGCTTCATCCCCTACACCGACCGTATCGACTACCTCGGCGGGGTGATGAACAACCTGCCGTACGTACTGGCGGTGGAAAAGCTGGCCGGCATCCAGGTGCCGCAGAAGGTCGACGTGATCCGCATCATGCTCGCCGAATTCTTCCGCATCACCAGCCACCTGCTGTTCCTGGGTACCTACATCCAGGACGTCGGCGCCATGACCCCGGTGTTCTTCACCTTCACCGACCGCCAGCGCGCCTACACCGTGATCGAGGCGATCACCGGTTTCCGCCTGCACCCGGCCTGGTACCGCATCGGTGGCGTCGCCCACGACCTGCCGCGCGGCTGGGACAAGCTGGTCAAGGACTTCGTCGAATGGCTGCCCAAGCGCCTCGACGAATACACCAAGGCTGCCCTGCAGAACAGCATCCTCAAGGGCCGTACCATCGGCGTTGCCGCGTACAACACCAAGGAAGCCCTGGCCTGGGGCACCACCGGTGCCGGCCTGCGCTCCACTGGTTGCGACTTCGACCTGCGCAAGGCGCGCCCCTACTCCGGCTACGAGAACTTCGAATTCGAAGTACCGCTGGCCCACAACGGCGATGCCTACGATCGCTGCATGGTCCGTGTCGAGGAGATGCGCCAGAGCATCCGCATCATCGACCAGTGCCTGCGCAACATGCCGGAAGGCCCGTACAAGGCGGATCACCCGCTGACCACGCCGCCGCCGAAAGAGCGCACCCTGCAGCACATCGAGACCCTGATCACCCACTTCCTGCAAGTCTCGTGGGGCCCGGTCATGCCGGCCAACGAGTCGTTCCAGATGATCGAGGCGACCAAGGGCATCAACAGTTACTACCTGACGAGCGATGGCGGCACCATGAGCTACCGCACCCGGATCCGTACCCCGAGCTACCCGCACCTGCAGCAGATCCCTTCGGTGATCAAAGGCAGCATGGTCGCGGACCTGATCGCGTACCTGGGCAGTATCGACTTCGTTATGGCTGACGTGGACCGCTAAGCATGAACAGCACGCTTATCCAAACCGACCGTTTCGCCCTGAGCGAAACCGAGCGCTCGGCCATCGAGCACGAGATGCACCACTACGAGGACCCGCGCGCGGCGTCCATCGAAGCCCTGAAGATCGTGCAGAAAGAGCGCGGCTGGGTGCCGGATGGCGCCATCTACGCCATCGGCGAAGTGCTGGGCATCCCCGCCAGCGACGTCGAGGGAGTGGCCACCTTCTACAGCCAGATCTTCCGCCAGCCGGTCGGCCGCCACATCATCCGCGTATGCGACAGCATGGTCTGCTACATCGGCGGCCATGAGTCGGTGGTCAGCCAGATCCAGAGCGAGCTGGGCATCGGCCTCGGCCAGACCACCGCGGACGGGCGTTTCACCCTGCTGCCGGTGTGCTGCCTGGGCAACTGCGACAAGGCCCCGGCGCTGATGATCGACGACGACACCTTTGGCGACGTGCAACCTGCCGGCGTCTCCAAGCTGCTGGAGGGTTACGTATGACCATCACTTCCTTCGGCCCGGCCAACCGCATCGCGCGCTCGGCCGAAACCCACCCGCTGACCTGGCGCCTGCGCGACGACGGCGAGCCGGTCTGGCTGGCCGAGTATGAATCGAAGAACGGCTATGCCGCCGCGCGCAAGGCGCTGGCCGACATGTCCGCCGACGACATCGTGCAGAGCGTCAAGGACTCCGGCCTCAAGGGCCGTGGCGGCGCGGGCTTCCCCACTGGCGTGAAGTGGGGCCTGATGCCCAAAGACGAATCCATGAACATCCGCTACCTGCTGTGCAACGCGGACGAAATGGAGCCCAACACCTGGAAAGACCGCATGCTGATGGAGCAACAGCCCCATCTGCTGGTCGAGGGCATGCTGATCAGCGCCCGCGCGCTGAAGGCCTACCGTGGCTACATCTTCCTGCGTGGCGAATACACCACCGCGGCGAAGAACCTCAACCGCGCCATCGATGAAGCCAAGGCCGCCGGCCTGCTGGGCAAGAACATCCTCGGTTCGGGCTTCGACTTCGAGCTGTTCGTGCACACTGGTGCCGGGCGTTACATCTGCGGTGAAGAAACCGCGTTGATCAACTCCCTCGAAGGCCGTCGCGCCAACCCGCGCTCCAAGCCGCCCTTCCCGGCCGCCGTCGGCGTGTGGGGCAAGCCGACCTGCGTGAACAACGTCGAGACCCTGTGCAACGTGCCGGCCATCGTCGCCAACGGCAACGACTGGTACAAGTCGCTGGCCCGCGAAGGCAGCGAAGACCACGGCACCAAGCTGATGGGCTTCTCCGGCAAGGTGAAGAACCCGGGCCTGTGGGAGCTGCCGTTCGGCGTCACCGCCCGCGAGCTGTTCGAGGACTACGCCGGCGGCATGCGCGACGGCTTCAAGCTCAAGTGCTGGCAGCCTGGTGGCGCCGGTACCGGCTTCCTGTTGCCCGAGCACCTCGATGCGCAGATGTATGCGGGTGGCATCGCCAAGGTCGGCACCCGTATGGGTACCGGCCTGGCCATGGCGGTCGACGACAGCGTCAACATGGTGTCTTTGCTGCGCAACATGGAAGAGTTCTTCGCCCGCGAATCGTGCGGCTGGTGCACCCCTTGCCGTGACGGCCTGCCGTGGAGCGTGAAGATGCTGCGCGCACTGGAAAACGGCCAGGGCCGCGCCGAAGACATCGAGACGCTGCTGGGGCTGGTCAACTTCCTCGGCCCAGGCCGTACCTTCTGTGCTCACGCACCAGGTGCCGTCGAGCCGTTGGGCAGTGCCATCAAATACTTCAGGTCCGAGTTCGAGGCCGGTGTCGCGCCAGCAACTGCTACCGACACTCTGCGCCCGAACCTGGCGAAGCCGATTGTGGTCGGCGCATAAAAAGATAGAACGCGGGTGGTCCGTGCCACCCGCCAGCCTGCAGGCCGGCCCGCATGAAGCGTGGCGTGCCACAGGCGTACAGATTTCCATTAGCCACGCCCGCTCATGCGGGCCAACGAAGAACTTTGAACAATGGCCACTATCCACGTAGACGGCAAAGCGCTCGAAGTCAACGGTGCGGACAACCTGTTACAGGCCTGTCTGTCACTCGGCCTCGACATCCCCTATTTCTGCTGGCACCCGGCGCTCGGTAGCGTCGGTGCCTGCCGGCAGTGTGCGGTCAAGCAGTACACCGACGAGAACGACACCCGTGGTCGTATCGTCATGTCCTGCATGACCCCTGCCTCCGACGGCACCTGGATCTCCATCGAAGACGAAGAGTCCAAGGCGTTCCGCGCCAGCGTCGTCGAATGGCTGATGACCAACCACCCGCACGACTGCCCGGTGTGCGAGGAAGGCGGTCACTGCCACCTGCAAGACATGACGGTAATGACCGGCCACAACGAGCGCCGCTACCGTTTCACCAAGCGTACCCACCAGAACCAGGACCTCGGCCCGTTCATCGCCCACGAGATGAACCGCTGCATCGCCTGCTACCGCTGCGTGCGCTACTACAAGGACTACGCCGGCGGCACCGACCTGGGCGTGTACGGCGCCCACGACAACGTGTACTTCGGTCGCGTCGAAGACGGCGTGCTGGAAAGCGAGTTCTCCGGCAACCTCACCGAGGTCTGCCCGACCGGTGTGTTCACCGACAAGACCCACTCCGAGCGCTACAACCGCAAGTGGGACATGCAGTTCGCCCCGAGCATCTGCCATGGCTGCTCCAGCGGTTGCAACATCAGCCCCGGCGAGCGCTACGGCGAACTGCGCCGCATCGAGAACCGCTTCAACGGCTCGGTGAACCAGTACTTCCTGTGCGACCGCGGCCGCTTCGGCTACGGCTACGTCAACCGCAAGGACCGCCCACGCCAGCCACACCTGGCCGATGGCACCAAGCTGTCCCTCGACGCCGCGCTGGACAAGGCCGCCGACCTGCTGCGCGGCCGCACCATCGTCGGTATCGGCTCGCCACGCGCCAGCCTCGAGAGCAACTACGGCCTGCGCGAGCTGGTCGGTGCCGAATACTTCTACTCCGGTATGGAAGCTGGCGAACTGGCCCGCGTGCGCCTGGCGCTGAACGTGCTGAACGACAGCCCGCTGCCGGTGCCGACCCTGCGCGACATCGAAGACCACGACGCCGTGTTCGTGCTCGGCGAAGACCTCACCCAGACCGCCGCCCGTGTTGCCCTGGCCGTGCGCCAGGCCACCAAGGGCAAGGCCGAGGCCATGGCCGACGCCATGCGCGTGCAGCCTTGGCTGGACGCCGCGGTGAAGAACATCGGCCAGCACGCGCTGTACCCGCTGTTCATCGCTTCGCTGGCTGAAACCAAGCTGGACGACGTGGCCGAAGAGTGTGTACACGCCGCACCTGCGGACCTCGCCCGCATCGGTTTCGCCGTGGCCCACGCCATCGACCCAAGCGCCCCTGCCGTCGAAGGCCTGGACACTGAAGCCAAGGCCCTGGCCCAGCGCATCGCCGACGCCCTGGTCGCTGCCAACCGCCCGCTGGTGGTCGCCGGTACCTCGCTGGCGGATCCTGCGCTGATCGAAGCCGCCGCCAACATCGCCAAGGCCCTCAAGCTGCGCGAGAAGAACGGTTCGCTGAGCCTGGTCGTGCCTGAGGCCAACAGCCTGGGCATGGCGATGATGGGCGGTGAGTCCGTCGACGCGGCGCTGGACGCCGTGATCAGCGGCAAGGCCGACGCCATCGTCGTGCTGGAAAACGACCTGTACGCCCGCGTACCGGCCGCCAAGGTCGACGCAGCCATGGCCGCGGCCAAGGTGGTGATCGTCGCCGACCACTCGAAAACCCCAACAGTCGACCGCGCCCACCTGGTGCTGCCAGCCGCCTCGTTCGCCGAAGGCGACGGCACCCTGGTCAGCCAGGAAGGCCGTGCCCAGCGCTTCTTCCAGGTGTTCGACCCACAGTACCTGGACAGCAGCATCCAGATCCACGAAGGCTGGCGCTGGATGCACGCCCTGCGTGCGACCCTGCTGAACAAGCCGGTGGACTGGACCCAACTGGACCACGTCACCAGCGCCTGCGCCGAAGCCGCCCCGCAACTGGCCGGCATTGTCAACGCAGCGCCAAGCGCCGCATTCCGCATCAAGGGCATGAAACTGGCCCGCGAGCCGCTGCGCTACTCTGGCCGTACCGCCATGCGCGCCAACATCAGCGTGCACGAGCCGCGTACCCCACAGGACAAGGACACCGCGTTCGCCTTCTCCATGGAAGGCTACTCGGGCTCGGCCGAACCGCGCCAGCAGGTGCCGTTCGCCTGGTCGCCGGGCTGGAACTCGCCGCAAGCCTGGAACAAGTTCCAGGACGAAGTCGGTGGCCATCTGCGTGCCGGTGACCCGGGCGTGCGCCTGATCGAGTCGCAAGGCGATCGCCTGAGCTGGTTCAGCGCCATCCCGGGCGCGTTCAACCCGGCTCGCGGCACCTGGACCGCGGTACCGTTCTTCCACCTGTTCGGCAGCGAAGAGTCCTCCTCCCGCGCCGCCCCGGTGCAGGAGCGCATTCCGGCCGCCTACGTCGGCCTGGCCAAGTCCGAAGCCGACCGCCTGGGCGTCAACGACGGTGCGATGCTGAGCCTGAACGTGGCCGGCGTGTCACTGCGCCTGCCGCTGCGTATCAATGAAGAACTGGGCGCTGGCCTGGTTGCGTTGCCCAAAGGCCTGGCCGGCATTCCGCCCGCCATCTTCGGTGCAGCCGTCGAAGGCCTGCAGGAGGCAGCACAATGAGCTGGTTCACCCCCGAAGTGATCGATGTGATCATTCAGGTCGTCAAGGCCATCGTGGTGCTGCTGGCCGTGGTGGTCTGCGGCGCGCTGCTCAGCTTCGTCGAGCGTCGCCTGCTGGGCTGGTGGCAGGACCGCTACGGCCCGAACCGCGTCGGCCCGTTCGGCATGTTCCAGATCGCCGCCGACATGCTGAAGATGTTCTTCAAGGAAGACTGGAACCCGCCCTTCGTCGACAAGATGATCTTCACCCTGGCGCCTGTGGTGGCCATGAGTGCGCTGCTGATCGCCTTCTCGATCATCCCGATCACCCCGGGCTGGGGCGTGGCCGACCTGAACATCGGCCTGCTGTTCTTCTTCGCCATGGCCGGCCTGTCGGTCTACGCCGTGCTGTTCGCCGGCTGGTCGTCGAACAACAAGTACGCCCTGCTCGGCAGCCTGCGGGCCTCGGCGCAGACCGTGTCGTACGAAGTGTTCCTGGGCCTGGCGCTGATGGGCGTGGTAGTGCAGGTGGGTTCGTTCAACATGCGCGACATCGTTGACTACCAGGCCCAGAACCTGTGGTTCATCATTCCGCAGTTCTTCGGCTTCTGCACCTTCTTCATCGCTGGCGTCGCCGTGACCCACCGTCACCCGTTCGACCAGCCGGAAGCGGAACAGGAACTGGCCGACGGCTACCACATCGAATACGCCGGCATGAAATGGGGCATGTTCTTCGTCGGTGAGTACATCGGCATCATCCTCATCTCGGCGCTGCTGGTGACCCTGTTCTTCGGTGGCTGGCACGGCCCGTTCGGCCTGCTGCCGCAGGTACCGTTCCTGTGGTTCGCCCTGAAGACCGCGTTCTTCATCATGCTGTTCATCCTGCTGCGCGCCTCGATCCCGCGCCCACGCTATGACCAGGTGATGGACTTCAGCTGGAAGTTCTGCCTGCCGCTGACCCTGATCAATTTGCTGGTGACCGCTGCGATCGTGCTTTACAACACGCCAGCCGTCGCGGCCCAGTGAGGATTTGACCCATGTTCAAGTATATCGGCGACATCGTTAAGGGCACCGGCACCCAGCTGCGCAGCCTGGCAATGGTGTTCTCCCACGGGTTCCGCAAGCGCGACACCCTGCAGTACCCCGAAGAACCCGTGTACCTGCCGCCGCGCTACCGTGGCCGCATCGTCCTCACCCGCGACCCCGACGGCGAGGAGCGCTGCGTGGCGTGCAACCTCTGCGCGGTGGCCTGCCCGGTCGGCTGTATCTCGCTGCAGAAGGCCGAGACCGAGGACGGCCGTTGGTACCCCGAGTTCTTCCGCATCAACTTCTCGCGCTGCATCTTCTGCGGCCTGTGCGAAGAGGCGTGCCCGACCACCGCGATCCAGCTGACTCCGGATTTCGAAATGGCCGAGTTCAAGCGTCAGGACCTGGTGTACGAGAAAGAAGATCTGCTGATCTCCGGCCCCGGCAAGAACCCTGACTACAACTTCTACCGTGTTGCGGGTATGGCGATCGCTGGCAAGCCGAAGGGCTCTGCACAGAACGAAGCCGAGCCGATCAACGTGAAGAGCTTGCTCCCATAAGGACAGAAAGATGGAATTCGCTTTCTACTTCGCATCCGGTGTCGCCGTTGTCTCCACGCTGCGCGTGGTGACCGGCACCAACCCGGTGCACGCCCTGCTCTACCTGATCATCTCGCTGATTTCCGTGGCGATGATCTTCTTCTCCCTCGGCGCCCCCTTCGCCGGTGCCCTGGAAGTGATCGCCTACGCCGGTGCCATCATGGTGCTGTTCGTCTTCGTGGTGATGATGCTCAACCTCGGGCCGGCCTCGGTCGCCCAAGAGCGTGGCTGGCTCAAGCCGGGCATCTGGGCGGGGCCTGTGATCCTCGCCGCCCTGCTGCTGCTGGAGCTGCTCTACGTGCTGTTCGTCACCCCGTCGGGCGCCGCCATCAGCGGTACCACCGTCAGCGCCAAAGAGGTCGGCATCAGCCTGTTCGGGCCGTACCTGCTGGTGGTCGAACTGGCGTCGATGCTGCTGCTCGCGGCAGCCGTCACCGCCTTCCACCTGGGCCGCAACGAGGCGAAGGAGTAAATCATGGGTGCTATCCCTCTCGAGCATGGTCTGGCGGTCGCCGGCATCCTGTTCTGCTTAGGTCTGGTTGGCCTGATGGTCCGCCGCAACATCCTCTTCGTGCTCATGAGCCTGGAAGTCATGATGAACGCCGCTGCCCTGGCGTTCATCGTCGCCGGTGCCCGTTGGGTCCAGCCCGACGGCCAGGTGATGTTCATTCTGGTGATCAGCCTGGCAGCCGCCGAGGCCAGCATTGGCCTGGCGATCCTGCTGCAGCTGTATCGCCGCTTCCACACTCTCGACATCGATGCTGCCAGTGAGATGCGCGGATGAACCTTATCTTCCTGACGTTCGTATTCCCCCTGATCGGCTTCCTGCTGCTGTCGTTCTCGCGCGGCCGCTGGTCCGAGAACCTGTCGGCGCTGATCGGCGTCGGCTCGGTCGGTCTGTCGGCGGCCACCGCCGCCTACGTGATCTGGCAGTTCAACGTCGCCCCGCCTGAAGGCGGCGCTTACAGCCAGCTGCTATGGCAGTGGATGTCGGTGGACGGCTTCGCGCCGAACTTCACCCTGTACGTGGATGGCCTGTCGGTCACCATGCTGGGCGTGGTCACCGGCGTGGGCTTCCTGATCCACCTGTTCGCCTCCTGGTATATGCGTGGCGAAGCCGGCTACTCGCGCTTCTTCTCGTACACCAACCTGTTCATCGCCAGCATGCTGTTCCTGGTGCTGGGCGACAACCTGCTGTTCATCTACTTCGGCTGGGAAGGCGTGGGCCTGTGCTCGTACCTGTTGATCGGTTTCTACTACAGCAACCGCAACAACGGTAACGCGGCACTGAAGGCATTCATCGTCACCCGCATCGGCGACGTGTTCATGGCCATCGGCCTGTTCATCCTGTTTGTCCAGCTGGGTACCCTGAACGTGCAGGAACTGCTGGTACTGGCGCCGCAGAAGTTCCAGGCCGGTGACACCTGGATGGTCCTGGCGACCCTGATGCTGCTGGGTGGCGCGGTCGGTAAATCGGCCCAGCTGCCGCTGCAGACCTGGCTGGCCGACGCGATGGCCGGCCCGACCCCGGTTTCGGCACTGATCCACGCCGCCACCATGGTGACCGCCGGCGTGTACCTGATCGCCCGTACCAACGGCCTGTTCCTGCTGGCGCCGGACGTGCTGCACCTGGTTGGCGTCGTGGGCGGCGTGACCCTGGTCCTGGCCGGCTTCGCCGCCCTGGTGCAAACCGACATCAAGCGTATCCTCGCCTACTCGACCATGAGCCAGATCGGCTACATGTTCCTGGCCCTGGGCGTCGGCGCCTGGGACGCGGCGATCTTCCACCTGATGACCCACGCCTTCTTCAAGGCCCTGCTCTTCCTTGCCTCCGGTGCGGTGATCGTCGCCTGCCACCATGAGCAGAACATCTTCAAGATGGGCGGCCTGTGGAAGAAGCTGCCGCTGGCTTATGCCAGCTTCGTGGTCGGTGGCGCCGCCCTGGCCGCCCTGCCGATCCTGACCGTGGGCTTCTACTCCAAGGACGAGATCCTCTGGGAAGCTTTCGCCAGCGGCAACAGCGGCCTGCTGTACGCCGGCCTGGTCGGCGCATTCATGACCTCGCTGTACACCTTCCGCCTGATCTTCATCGCCTTCCACGGCGAAGCCAAGACCGAAGCCCATGCCGGCCACGGCATCAGCCACTGGCTGCCGCTGGGCGTGCTGATCGTGCTGTCGACCTTCGTCGGCGCCTGGATCCACCCGCCACTGGCAGGCGTGCTGCCTGAAAGCGCCGGCCACGCCGGTGGCGAAGCCAAGCACTCGCTGGAAATCGCCTCGGGCGCCATCGCCATCGCCGGTATCCTGCTGTCGGCCCTGCTGTTCCTGGGCAAGCGTCGCCTGGTCACCGCGATCGCCAACAGTGGTATCGGTCGCGTCCTGTCGGCCTGGTGGTTCGCCGCCTGGGGCTTCGACTGGATCTACGACAAGCTCTTCGTCAAACCTTACCTGCTGATCAGCCACATCCTGCGCAAGGATCCGGTTGACCGCAGCATCGGCCTCATTCCTCGCCTGGCTCGCGGCGGTCACGTCGCCATGAGCAAGACCGAGACCGGCCAGCTGCGCTGGTACACCGCTTCGATCGCCGTCGGTGCCGTACTGGTACTCGGTGCCGTGGTAGTGGCCGCGGTATGACCATGAATCTTGCGACTTTGCCAAAGGAAACCAACCCGTCATGATTTTGCCTTGGCTGATCCTGATCCCCTTCATCGGCGGCTTCCTGTGCTGGCTGGGTGAGCGCTTCGGCTCCACCCTGCCGCGCTGGATCGCGCTGCTGACCATGTCCCTGCTGCTCGGCATCGGCCTGTGGCTGTGGGCGAACGGCAACTACACACTGGCCCCGGCGCCGGGTGCCGAACCGGCCTGGGCCCTCGAATACAAGGTCGAGTGGATCAAGCGCTTCGGCATCAGCATCCACCTGGCCCTCGACGGCCTGTCGCTGCTGATGATCCTGCTCACCGGCCTGCTCGGCGTGCTGTCGGTGCTGTGTTCGTGGAAAGAGATCCAGCGCCACGTCGGCTTCTTCCACCTCAACCTGATGTGGATTCTCGGCGGCGTGGTCGGTGTGTTCCTGGCCCTGGACCTGTTCCTGTTCTTCTTCTTCTGGGAAATGATGCTGGTGCCGATGTACTTCCTCATCGCGCTCTGGGGTCACAGCTCGTCGGACGGCAAGAAGACGCGGATCTACGCGGCGACCAAGTTCTTCATCTTCACCCAGGCCAGCGGCCTGATCATGCTGGTGGCGATCCTCGGTCTGGTGCTGGTCAACTACAACAGCACTGGCATAATCACCTTCAATTACAGCGACCTGCTCAAGGCCGAACTGCCGGCCGGCGTCGAGTACATCCTGATGCTGGGCTTCTTCATCGCCTTCGCGGTGAAACTGCCGGTGGTGCCGTTCCACTCCTGGCTGCCGGACGCCCACGCCCAGGCGCCGACCGCCGGTTCCGTGGACCTGGCCGGTATCCTGCTGAAGACTGCGGCCTACGGCCTGCTGCGCTTCGCCCTGCCGCTGTTCCCGAACGCTTCGGCCGAGTTCGCGCCGATCGCCATGACCTTGGGCCTGATCGGTATCTTCTACGGGGCCTTCCTGGCCTTCGCGCAAACCGACATCAAGCGCCTGGTGGCCTTCTCCAGCGTCTCGCACATGGGCTTCGTGCTGATCGGCATCTACTCCGGCAGCCAGCAGGCCCTGCAGGGCGCGGTGATCCAGATGCTGGCCCACGGCCTGTCGGCCGCCGCGCTGTTCATCCTGGCCGGCCAGCTGTACGAGCGCCTGCACACCCGTGACATGCGCGAGATGGGTGGCCTGTGGCACCGCATCGCTTATCTGCCAGCCATCAGCCTGTTCTTCGCCGCCGCCTCACTGGGCCTGCCGGGTACCGGCAACTTCGTCGGCGAGTTCCTGATCCTGATCGGCAGCTTCGCCCACGTCCCATGGATCACCGTGATCGCCACCACCGGCCTTGTGTTCGGCTCGGTGTACTCGCTGATCATGATCCACCGCGCCTACTTCGGCCCGGCCAAGGCCGACACCGTGCTGGCCGGCATGGACAGTCGCGAGCTGATCATGGTGCTGGGCCTGGCTGGCCTCTTGATCCTGCTGGGCGTGTATCCGCAGCCGTTCCTCGACACCTCTGCCGCCACCATGAGCGGTGTGCAGCAGTGGCTCGGTTCCGCTTTCACTCAACTCGCTTCGGCCCGGTAAGAGCGCTATGGAATTCACCACTCAACACTTCATCGCATTGGCGCCGATGCTGATCACCACCATCACCACGGTGGTGGTGATGCTGGCGATCGCCTGGAAGCGCAACCACTCGCAGACCTTCCTGCTGTCCACCGTGGGCCTTAACCTGGCCCTGCTGTCGATCCTGCCGGCGCTGAAGGTCGCGCCCCTGGCGGTGACCTCGCTGGTGACCATCGACAAGTTCGCCTGCCTGTACATGGCGATCATCCTGGTGGCCACCCTGGCCTGCGTCACCCTCGCCCACGCCTACCTCGGCGAAGGCTCCAAAGGCTTCCCAGGCAACCGTGAAGAGCTGTACCTGCTGCTGCTGATGTCGGCACTGGGTGGCCTGGTGCTGGTCAGCGCCAACCACCTGGCCGGCCTGTTCATCGGCCTGGAGCTGCTGTCGGTGCCGGTCTACGGCCTGGTGGCGTATGCGTTCTTCAACAAGCGCTCGCTGGAAGCCGGCATCAAGTACATGGTGCTGTCGGCCGCCGGCTCCGCCTTCCTGCTGTTCGGCATGGCGCTGCTGTATGCCGACGCCGGCGCCCTGACCTTCGACCAGCTGGGCAAGGCCCTGGCCGCTACCAGCATGCCGAGCCTGCTGGCGCAGCTGGGCCTGGGCATGATGCTGGTGGGCCTGGCCTTCAAGCTGTCGCTGGTACCGTTCCACCTGTGGACCCCGGACGTGTACGAAGGCGCCCCGGCGCCGGTCGCCGCGTTCCTGGCCACCGCCAGCAAGGTCGCGGTATTCGCCGTGGTCGTGCGCCTGTTCATGCTCTCCCCCGCCGCCAGCAGCGGCGTGCTGAGCACCGTACTGGCAGTCATCGCCGTGGCGTCGATCATCATCGGCAACCTGCTGGCGCTGACCCAGAGCAACCTCAAGCGCCTGCTCGGTTACTCGTCCATCGCCCACTTCGGCTACCTGGTCATCGCCCTGGTCGCCAGCAAGGGTCTGGCCCTGGAAGCCATGGGCGTGTATCTGGTCACCTACGTGATCACCAGCCTCGGCGCCTTCGGCGTGATCACCCTGATGTCCTCGCCATACGCCGGCCGTGACGCCGACGCCCTGTACGAGTACCGCGGCCTGTTCTGGCGCCGTCCGTACCTGACCGCGGTACTGACCGTGATGATGCTGTCGCTGGCCGGTATCCCGCTGACCGCAGGCTTCATCGGCAAGTTCTACATCATCGCCACCGGCGTCGAGTCGCACCTGTGGTGGCTGGTCGGCGCCCTGGTGATCGGTAGCGCCATCGGCGTGTACTACTACCTGCGTGTCATGGTCACCCTGTACCTGGTCGAGCCGAACTTGCGTCGCCACGACGCCCCGCTGAAGTGGGAACAGCGCACCGGCGGCGTAATGCTGCTGGCCATCGCGATCCTTGCCTTCGTGCTGGGCGTGTACCCGCAGCCGCTGCTGGAGATGGTGCAGCAGGCTGGATTGCAACTGATCGGTTGATCGGCTGACAGCAACACAAGACACCCCGCCTCGGCGGGGTGTTCTTTTTTGGGGCCGCTTTGCGGCCCTTTCGCCGGCAAGCCAGCTCCCACAGAACAACAGCGATCCCTGTGGGAGCCGGCTTGCCGGCGAAAGGGCTGCAACGCAGCCCCATGGCTATTACAGATCGACCACTGTGCTTCGTCTGCCCTTTGCAGCGTCAGACTCCCGCACCCGATCTGGAACCTCGTCCCCATGCGCCCCACCCTGCCCTACTCCCTGCTGGCCCTGTTCGTCGCCAGCTCCGCCCAGGCCGCCAACCGCGTCGAACTCGACCAGGTGCTGATCCAGGACCATCAACAGTCCGAGTTGGAAGCCGCCGCCGATCACCTGCGTGAAATCCCCGGCGCCAGCAACCTGGTGGACATGGACAAGGTGGGCCAGGGCCGGGTGGCGACCAATCAGGATGTGCTGGCCTACCAGCCGGGAGTGTTCGCCCAGTCGGCGGGCAACGACGGCATCAAGCTGTCGATCCGTGGTTCGGGCATCAACCGTGCGCCGGGTGCCCACGGTTCGGGCGTCTACACGATGTTCGACGGCCTGCCGCTGACAGGTCCCGGCGGCACGCCCTATGAGCTGTTCGAACCGCTGTGGCTGAGCCGCGCCGAAGTGCTGCGCGGTGCCAACGGTTTCGCCCAGGGCTCGCTGGCGCTGGGCGGCGCGATCAACTACGTGACCCACACCGGCTACGATGCCGCGCCCTTGCAGGTGCGCTACGAAGTCGGCAGCCGTGGCTACCAGCGCCGGCACATCAGCTCCGGGCAGGTGCTGGGCAACCTCGACTATTACGTAGCGCTTACCGACGCCGAGTACGACGGCTTCCAGCGGCACAGCAGCGGCAGCGCCAAGGGCATCGCCGCCAACGTCGGTTACCGCTTCAACCCGAACCTGGAGACGCGCTTCTACCTGCGCTACCGCGAGACCGAGAACGACCTGGCCGGGCGCCTGACCAAGGACCAGATCAAGCACGATCCGCGCGCGGCAAACCCGGCCTACCTGGCCCGCGATGACAGCCGCCCGCAACCGGGCAGCACCTGGGTGGGCAACAAGACCACCTTTTTCCTGGATGACGACTCGCGCCTGGAGGCGGGGCTGGTCTATCACGACTACCCGATGGACCTGCGTGAAGGTCCGATGCGCCTGAAGGTCGCCTACACCGATGTCAGCGGCACGCTGAACTACTTGCGTCGTGACACCCTGTTTGGCCATGAGAGCAAGACCACGCTAGGCTGGCGCACCACCAAGCACCTGCCCAACAGCGGCGCCTCGCAGTTCGCCCGCCCCGGCGGCGACAACTTTGGCGCCCGCACCCGCGACTTCAGCTACCAGGGTTCAGATACCGTGCTGCATGCAGGCAACGACCTGGAGCTGATTCCGAACCTGTGGCTGAGCACGGGCCTGGCGATGATCTACACCCGCCGCGAAAGCGACGTAACCTACCCATCCAGTGGCGGCAAGGTCAGCCAGCATGACTGGGACTACGCCCCACGCCTAGGCCTGCGCTACGACATCCGCCCGGACCTGCAGGTCTACGGCAACCTCAGTCGCTCGGTGGAGCCACCACACCCGTGGTCGCTGGTCTGGAGTGCGCCAGTCGCCAACCAGCCGATGAAGATGCAGAACCAGACCGCCACCACCCTGGAACTGGGTGCCCGCGGTGATTCGGCGCTGGGGCGCTGGGACCTGGCCTGGTACTACGCCCAGGTACGTCATGAGCTGCTGAACGTTGAAGTCGTACAAGGTTTGCCGTTCAAGGAATTCAATGCCAGCCCCACCGTGCACCAAGGTATCGAAGCCGGCCTGGACAGCCTCCTCTGGGATCAACCCGGCACCGGCAAGCTCAGCCTGCGCCAGGCCTACACCTTCAGCGATTTCCACTACCGCGACGACGACCGCTTCGGCGACAACCGCCTGCCCGGCATCCCCATGCACTACTACCAGGCCGAACTGCGCTACGACTGGCCGGCGGGCTTCTACGCGGGGGTGAACACGCAGATGGCCTCCAAGGTGCAGGTGGACTATGCCAACAGCTACCACGCCGACGCCTACGCCCTGCTCGGCGCGCGGCTGGGCTGGGACTCGCCCAAGCGCGACTGGCAGACCTGGCTGGACTTGCGCAACCTGACCAACAAGCGTTACGCGGCGACGGTGACGCCGGGGTACAACGATGCCGGGCAGGACATCGCCCGCTCGACGCCGGGGGAAGGGTTCGGGGTTTATACCGGGGTTTCCTACAGCTTCCGTTGACCCCGGGGGGGCGCCTTGCGCCCCATTCAAGACGGCAACTGCACCTGCGGCTTGGTCGAGGCGAAGATCGCCCAACTGGAAATGAACAGCGCCGCGATCAACGGCCCGATCACAAACCCGTTGAGCCCGAACACCGCCAACCCGCCCAGGGTCGAAACCAATACCAGGTAATCCGGCATGCGCGTGTCCTTGCCCACCAGGATCGGTCGCAGAAGATTGTCCACCAGGCCGATCACCAGCACACCGAACGCGGTCAGCACGATCCCTTGCCAGATCGCCCCGGTCAGCAGAAAGTACAGCGCCACCGGCCCCCAGACGATCCCCGCGCCCACTGCCGGCAGCAATGACAGGAACGCCATCAGCACCGCCCACACCAGCACGCTGGGAATGCCCAGTATCCAGAAGATCAGCCCGCCCAGCGCACCCTGGGTGATCGCCACCAGCAGGTTGCCCTTGACCGTGGCCCGCACCACGCGCTTGAACTTCAGCTGCAGACGGCGTTTCTGCTGCTCGGGCAGTGGCACCGCCTGGCGCACCTTGCGCGCCAGCTCCGCCCCCTCGCGCAGGAAGAAGAACAGCAGGTAGAGCATGATGCCGAAGCTCACCAGGAACTCGAAGGTGCCCTGGCCGAAGCTGAACGCCTGGCCGGCGAGGAACTGGCTGCCCTGGGTCGCCCACTTGGTGATCTTGTCGCGCAGGCCATCGAGGTTGCCCATGCCCATGCGGTCGAGGAAATGCTGGGCATAGGCCGGCAACATGTCCTTGCCCCGTTCGATATAGCCGGCGATATCCAGCTGGCCACTCTCGATGCGCTGGTACAACGCTGCCCCCTCCTGCACCAGCAGGGCGCTGATGATGATCACCGGCAGCACCGCCACCAGCAAGCAGGTGGCCAGGGCCAACGCCGTCGCCAGGTTGCGTCGCCCGCCACAGCGCAGCAACAGGTGGCGTTGCAGCGGTGCGAAGAGGATGCCGAGGATCACCGCCCAGAAGATCGCGCCGGAATACGGCAACATGATCCAGATGAAGGCGATGGTCACCAGGGCCAACAACACGGTCAGGGCTTTGTTCTGCAGTACGGTTTCGTTCATCGGCGTTCCTCGAGGGCTCAACCATTTAGTGCGCTGCGCATCGGTAAAAGTGCCGTTGACCCAGATCAATACTTGCAAGGCGCCGCCGCCTTAGCATCCGCGCCTTTTGCCCCGGTGCGCACCATGACCTCTCCCGCCAAGCCCGAACTGCTCGCCCCCGCCGGTACTCTCAAGACCATGCGCTATGCCTTCGCCTACGGCGCCGACGCGGTCTACGCCGGCCAGCCGCGCTACAGCCTGCGGGTGCGCAACAACGAATTCGACCATGCCAACCTGGCCCTCGGCATCCAGGAGGCGCAGGCCCTGGGCAAGCGCTTCTACGTGGTGGTCAACATCGCCCCGCACAATGCCAAGCTCAAGACCTTCCTCAAGGACCTGGCGCCGGTGATCGAGATGGGCCCGGATGCGCTGATCATGTCCGACCCTGGGCTGATCCTGCTGGTGCGCCAGCATTTCCCGCAGATGCCCATCCACCTCTCGGTGCAAGCCAACACGGTGAACTGGGCCAGCGTGAAGTTCTGGCAGGGCATGGGCCTGACCCGGGTGATCCTGTCGCGGGAGCTGTCGCTGGAAGAGATCGAGGAGATCCGCCAGCAGGTGCCAGAGATGGAACTGGAGGTGTTCGTGCATGGCGCGCTGTGCATGGCCTACTCCGGGCGTTGCCTGCTGTCAGGCTACCTGAACAAGCGCGATGCCAACCAGGGCACCTGCACCAATGCCTGCCGCTGGAAGTATGAGGCGACCCCGGCCACCGAGAACGCTACCGGCGACATCGTCCGCGAATTCGAACCCACGCTGGGCATAGGCGCCCCCACTGACCAGGTGTTCCTGTTGCAGGAGTCCAACCGCCCGGGCGAAGAAATGCCGGCGTTCGAGGACGAGCACGGCACCTACATCATGAACGCCAAGGACCTGCGCGCCATCCAGCACGTCGAGCGCCTGGCACATATGGGCGTGCATTCGTTGAAGATCGAGGGCCGTACCAAATCGCACTTCTACTGCGCCCGCGCCGTGCAGTCCTACCGCCAGGCCATCGATGACGCCGTGGCCGGACGGCCGTTCGACCGCGGCTTGATGGCCAGCCTCGAATCCCTCGCCCAGCGCGGTTACACCGAAGGCTTCCTGCGCCGCCATGTGCACGACGAGTACCAGAACTACCAGCGCGGCAACTCGGTGTCCGAGCGCCAGCAGTTCGTCGGCGAGCTGACCGGGGCGCGGGTCGATGGCCTGGCCGAGGTCAAGGTGAAGAACCGTTTCGCCGTGGGCGATCACTTGGAACTGATGACTCCGCGTGGCAACTACCATTTCGACCTGCACCGCCTGCGCAACCGTCAGCAGCAGGCCATCGAAGTGGCGCCGGGCGATGGCCATGTGGTCTACCTGCCGATCCCCGAGCAGGTATCCCTGGAGTTCGGCTTGCTGATGCGCGACCTGGAAAGCGCCGAGACGGCTGCCTGACAAATCTGTAATCCGCGCCTCAGCCAGCTGACAGGCACTGGCGGCGAGGATGGTGGCAGTTTCGTAGCGAGAGCACGCCATGCCACCGACTCCAACCCGCCGCACCTTCGTCAAGGGCCTGGGCGCCGCCACCGCCCTGGCCGGCCTCGGCCTGTGGCGCCCGCTGGCCCAGGCAGCAGAGGGGCGCTTGCCGCTGCACGACCTGAGTGGCCAGCAGTTCGAACTGTTCATCGGCCAGACCCCGGTCAATATCACCGGCCGCCCACGCACCGCGCAGACCATCAACGCCAGCCTGCCCGGCCCGCAGCTGCGCTGGCGCGAAGGCGACATCGTGACCCTGCGCGTGCGCAACCGCCTGGACCAGCCCACCTCGATCCACTGGCACGGCATCATCCTGCCGGCCAACATGGACGGCGTGCCGGGGCTGAGCTTCGCCGGCATCGAACCGGGCGGCGACTACCTCTACCAGTTCACCCTGCGCCAGAGCGGCACCTACTGGTACCACAGCCACTCCGGCTTGCAGGAGCAGGCCGGCGTGTACGGCGCCATCGTCATCGAACCCCGCGAGCCTGAGCCGCACAGGTACCAGCGCGACCATGTACTGCTGTTCAGCGATTGGTCGGACCAGGCGCCGGAAGCGCTGATGGCTACGCTGAAGAAACAGTCCGACGCCTTCAACTACCACAAGCGCACGGTGGGTGACTTCATAAACGATGTCGCCGAAAGCGGCTGGCGCAACACCCTCGACAACCGCTGGGCCTGGGCGAAGATGCGCATGAGCCCCACCGACCTCGCCGACATCAGCGCTGCCGGCTACACCTACCTGCTCAACGGCCAGCCACCGGACGGCAACTTCACCTGCCTGTTCCAGCCCGGCGAAACCGTGCGCCTGCGCCTTATCAACGCTTCGGCGATGACCTATTTCGACTTTCGCATCCCCGGCCTGAAGCTCACGGTGATCGCCGCCGACGGCCTGCCGGTGACCCCGGTTACCGTGGACGAACTACGCATCGCCGTGGCCGAAACCTATGACGTGCTGGTCACCGTGGGCGACCTGCCCGCCTACACCTTGTTCGCCCAGAGCATGGACCGTACCGGCTTCGCCCGTGGCACCCTGGCCCGCGCCGCTGGATTGCAGGCTCCAGTACCCGAGCCGGATCCACGCCCGGTGCTGAGCATGGACGACATGGGGCATGGCGGCATGGGCCAGATGGACCATTCGAACATGCCGGCGATGCACCACGGCAGCATGGCGGGCATGGACCACTCGGCCATGGCCGGCATGCCCATGATGCAAAGCCACCCCACCAGCGAGACCGACAACCCGCTGGTGGACATGCAGACCATGGCCCCCCGCGCCAACCTCGCCGACCCCGGCATCGGCCTGCGCGGCAATGGCCGCCGGGTATTGACCTACGCCGACCTGCGCAGTCCCTATCCCGACCCGGACGGGCGCGAACCGTCACAGGACATCGAACTGCACCTGACCGGACACATGGAACGCTTCGCCTGGTCGTTCGACGGCATCAAGTTCAGCGATGCCGAGCCGCTGCGTCTGAAGTATGGCGAGCGGGTGCGCATCACCCTGGTCAACGACACCATGATGACCCACCCCATCCACCTGCATGGCATGTGGAGCGACCTGGAAGATGAACATGGGCGCTTCCTGGTACGCAAGCACACCCTCGACATCCCTCCCGGCAGCCGGCGCAGCTACCGTGTGACCGCCGACGCCCTGGGCCGCTGGGCCTACCACTGCCACCTGCTCTACCACATGGAGACCGGCATGTTCCGCGAGGTACGGGTCGATGAATGAGAACTGCAACCGCCGTATCGTTACCGGTGTCGCACTGATGGCCTTGCTGGCCAGCGAACGGGCCCTGGCTGCGGGCATGGACCATAAGAACCACGGCGCCATGCCAATGGACCACGGCCAGATGAACCATGGCAGCATGCCCATGGACCACAGCCTGATGAACCACGCGGCGACGCCCCCCGACCAACCACGCACACCCTTGCCGGTAGTCACCGACGCCGACCGCCGCGCCGCCTTCCCGCTCCTGCCAGGGCATCAGGTGCACGACCGGGCAACCAACTGGGCAGTGATCGTCGACCAGCTGGAGTACCAGAACTTCGAAAACAGTGGCGCCCTGAACTGGAACGCTACCGCCTGGGTCGGCGGCGATATAGACCGCCTGTGGCTGCGCAGCGAGGGTGAGCGTGAACAGGGCAAGACCCACAAAGCTGAGCTGCAGGCGCTCTGGGGCCATGCCATCAGCCCCTGGTGGGAACTGGTCGGCGGTGTGCGCCAGGACTTCAAGCCCGCCAGCGGCCAAAGCTGGGCAGCCTTCGGCATCCAGGGCACGCCGCTCTACGGCCTGGAGCTGGAAGCCACCGCCTATGCCGGCGAGCGGCAGCAGACCGCGCTGCGCCTGGAGGCCGGTTACGCTATGCTGCTGACCAATCGCTGGATCCTCGAACCGACCGTCGAAGCCAACTTCTTCGGGCGCAACGACGGCGGGCGCGAACAAGGCGCGGGGCTGGCCGAAAGCGAGGTGGGCCTGCGCCTGCGCTACGAGATCACGCGCGCGTTCGCGCCCTACGTCGGGGTCAGCTTCAACCGCCTGCACGGCAACCGCGCCGACCAGGCCCGAGAAAATGACGAGGACATCGGCCAGACCCGGTTGGTGGCCGGGGTCCGCCTGCGTTTCTGAAATTTGACGCCGGTCCTTTATGAGCTGCCAGTGTCCCTGCAGGAGCGGCGCTGATCAACCAGATATGTTTAGTTTCACAGGAGCTTCACCATGCTGCGCAAACACCTGCTCACCCTTGGCCTGCTGGCCATCACCGGCCTGGCCCAGGCCGCCGAGACCATCGACGTCTACCGCGACCCCAACTGCGGCTGCTGCAAGGCGTGGATCAAGCACCTGGGCGACAGCGGCTTCACCGTCAACGACCATGTCGAGCCGAACATGAGCGCGGTCAAGCAGCGCCTGGGCGTGGCGCCACGCCTGGCGTCGTGCCACACCGGCGTGATCAACGGCAAGTTCGTCGAAGGCCATGTGCCGGCCGAGCAGGTGCGCCTGCTGGCCAGCCGCGCCGACCTCAAGGGCCTGGCCGTGCCCGGCATGCCCATGGGCTCGCCGGGCATGGAGATGGGTGACCACAAGGACGCCTACCAGGTCATCGGCGTGACCTTGGACGACCGCGACACCGTGGTCGCCAACTACTGATGCTCAGCCTCTGGGCGCTGTTCCTCAGCGCCTTCGGCGCCGCCACCCTGCTGCCACTGCAATCGGAGGCGGTGCTGGTCGGCCTGCTGCTGCGCGACCCGCAAGCCTGGGCAACCCTGCTGCTGGTCGCCACGCTCGGCAATGTGCTGGGGTCCATCGTCAACTGGCTGCTGGGCCGGGCCATCGAGCACCTGCGCGACAAACGCTGGTTCCCGTTCAGCGCCCGCCAGCTGGAGCGCGCCCAGCAGCGCTACCAACGCTGGGGGCAATGGTCGTTGCTGCTGAGCTGGATGCCGGTGATCGGCGACCCACTGACCTTGATCGCAGGGATCATGCGCGAGCCTTTCTGGCGCTTCGTGCTGCTGGTCACCGTGGCCAAGGGCGGGCGCTATCTCGTGGTGACGATGATCACCCTGGGTTGGTTTCACACGGGGTGAGCGGGCGGGAGTTCGAAGAGCTGGCTGAAGCCCGAAGCCCCCAGCCAGCGTTGCACTCAAGCCGCGTGGGCGGCTTGCAGGTCACCTAGCAGGCGTGCTGCCACGTCCAGCTTCTTCTGCAACGTGTCCACGAACGAGTGCGCGGAGTGGGCCTGCAGCAGATTGGGCTCCAGCTTGCGCTGCCCGAAGAGATCGCCGTAAGAGTGGGACTGCCCTATTGCCTGGTGGTCCAGGACCATTGAAGCGATTGCCTTCTCGGCAGCACTGCCATGTTCGGCAAGATGCTCCAGATGCTCAAACGACTCGGAGAGCGGACTGGTCGGCCGCTGCAGCGAATTCATGGTCGCGTAGAAGTCATTGCGCGTTGGCAAAGCGACCTCGTCGTCAATCTTGACAAAGCCGAGCTTGATGGCCTTCAACGACGTTACCGGATCTGGCTGACTGACAGTCGTCGTGTCGTAAACTTCTTCAGGTTTCACACGCTGAGCATCGCTCGCTCCGCCCAAAGTGTCGGCCTTCACCGAAGGGTCATCTTCGCGTGTATCCACCACGACGGCTGGTACCTGCATCCCAGGCTTCTGGGCGAACAACTCAATGAACTCGGCATCAACCTCTTTGACGAACGCCACCATCGCTTCAGGTCCCACCTGCTCGGGGTCCGGAAACTCGGCAAATCGCGAGGCCAGGAACATTACCGCATCGAGCACCCTGGCGGCAGCCTTCGGGTCGCTCTGCATCAGTGCGATATTGTCCGGGAACTGGGCTTCCTTCAAAGAATATCCGCCGACGATATCGACCTCGTTGATGCTCGTCGCAACCTTCAGCGCAGGTACAAGCTCGCCCAACTTGACGACATTCGACAGCAGGCAGTTGGCGTTACGCATGATGTTGCTGCCCGTGAGCTGCTCCGTATAGCTGGCCATGAACTGCTCGGTTGGCAGGCTTTCCTGCTTGGCCAGTATTCCGCTTGCCTGCGACCTCATGACATCCGGGAGTCCCTTGGCCATCTGTTCGTTGAGTGAGCGCATCACGTACGGCGCCGAGGCCGTGGCCTGCGTCCCACCCGCCAGGCCACCGGTGCGAAAGCCGAAGAACGCGGCAATCGTAATGAACAGCCGCATCAGGATGCCATGTTTCTGCGGCTCCTCGTGACGGGCCAAGCGCTGCGCGGACTCGCTGGTCTTGACCTGTGCGCAGTCAGTACGCTCATTGACTGGATTCAGGCTGGCACCAAATACCCAAGCCGTGGAAACCGATTCAATCATTCTGCAAACCTCTATCAAAATACCGGAAGAAAAGACCGCGGCCTCTGTCGATGTTCATGCTGCGCGACGCGCTCATACCATCACGCCCGCGGCCCTGAATCCTTGGTTGTCGTTACGCAGGATCTCCTGGATGAGCTGGCGAAGCTGGTCGATCACTTTCGCCAGGTCATCGGTGCCGCGCTGGAACAGTTCCTTCTGGTTGTCGGCAACCGTTGCTTCAAGCTCCTGCTCCTTGGCCCACACATCCTGCAGCGACTTGATGGCGAGGGCGATGCCGGTGCCGAATGCAGCCCCGCTTTGTGCCACACCATTGAACGTGTGCAGGGTGGTGTTGCGGGTATCGATGCCGTTCTGCAGATGCTTGACCTCGATACGATTCGAGTCGATCTGTTTTTTCGAGGCCATTGTCACCTCGCCAGACTGACCATATCTGGCGGTATGGTTGGCTTGTTCCAGGCTTTTGATCATGCGCGCATCATCCAGGTTTCGGCTCATGCCGATGGTGCCACTGGCCAACGTGAAAACACTCAACGCACCACTGACAGCCGCCGAGGCGAACAGCGCGTTGCTGGCGGTTCTCATCCAGCCGATCTGTTCCTTGCTGGCCTGCACGCTGACCTCAGCCTGGGTCCTGCGCCCTTGCGCGTTACCGTCGCGCACCTGCATGGCAGCGCGGAGAATGGCCAGCAGGCTCTGAAGATCCTGGCTGCAAGGCATCGCCTGTGGCGCATCCAGGTCGACTTGCCCTGGCCGTGCGCAGATCTTCGCTCTCGCTGCCGGACACGGCATTGCCAGCATCGCCCACAACGGCTGCGCGGCATTGTGTCCCTCGATCAGCGGTGATGGGGAATCCAGGGCGGGCATATGATCGATGTTGGTAATAGACAGATTCATGATTGCTCCTTGATCAAGCGATGACGTTTCGACAGGCGATGTCCGCGCAGGCTTTGTGGCGTGCGCTCAACATTTCCAGCAGTTGCTCGAAGCGTTGCTGCTTCTTTGCGAGTAGTTGTTCAAGTTCCTTGGCCAGTTGCTCGAGATAGCCATGGCCCTGCTCCAGCACCAGGCGCATTTCGGCCAGTTGGGCCTCGCTGCGCAGCGCCAGCCCTTGCATCACCGAACTGGCCGCCTCACCGGCGCCCGACAGCGTGGCGGTCGCCATGCCGGTACCGGTCAAGGTCATCTGCAGCTTGGCCTGGGTGCCCGCGCTGGCAACCGAGGAGCCCCCGCTGGAGGCCACACTCTGGATTTTCTGGCCCACCGACAGGGCAACCTGCGCAGCCTTGCCACTCACCCTGCCGGCCACTTTGGCCGCGACCACTGCAAGGCTGCCGCCACAGGTGAGCACCACCGAGGCAAGGGCCAGGGCGACTTCCACCGCCATCAGCGCAGGCCCGAGGTACTTCATCACTTCTTTGGAGATATGCCCGTCCTCGGCTGCCTGGTTCAACGACATGGACACGACCCCCATGACGCCACCGGCGATCATCAGGGCGCCCGCCACGGCGCCCAGGCCCGTCGCAACCATCACCGTGCCGACCACGATGGACACGATGGCCGCTGCCCAGCCGAAGACCTTGGCAAAAACACTCGCCGTGCCGGCGTCCTGATGGCGCTGGCTCACCTCTGCCATTTTCTGTGCGTTGAGCGCCATCTGCTGGCGGTTCTGCTCGGTCATCTGCCGAACTTGCTGCAGGTTGAGTTCGGTCTGGCGGGCGCCCAACCGGCTCAGCAGTTCAGTGAGGCGGATATCCAGCTCGGCATCGGAAATCTCTCCGGCGAGCTGCCCGAGTATCAACGCTCCGACATCGGGTAGCGTGGCCAATGCCGGCTGCATGGAGCGCCCGGGGTCGACACTTTTATCGAGCAGGCCGTGAAGGTCGCGTCCGGTTGCCAGGGATTCCTGAATCACCGGAGGGTCCAACCTGACATTACGATCAGGCCGGGATGGCGTGGCTACCGAGGCCATACCGGTATCGCCAGGCAAGCGGACGGCCGTGCCCGTCATTGGCGTTTCAATCTCGCTTGCAGCCGCGATCACCCGCGCTTCAGTGACGAAGTGTTCAGTTCGCATGGCTCGCAGCCTCCTTCTGTCGCAATGCCTCAAGTAGCCCCTGTGCCCTGCTCGCCAAACCACCCTGTTCACCGTTCTCTGCCAACGCCTGCGCGTGTTCGTAGCCGCTGCGGGCCGAAACCAGGTCACCCAGATGCTGTTGGCATTCAGCGGCATGCAAGCAGAAACGTGGGTCGTGCGGTGCAAGCATTGCGCCGTAGGCGTAGGCCGGTAACGCCTCCTGATAACGCTGCAACGCCTGGTAGCAGGCTGCCACCCCGAGAAATGCCCGGGCGTCGTAGTGGTCGAGCGCCGCCAGCCCCTTGAACATCGTCAAGGCATCCTCCAACCGCCCCGCCTGGTAGAAGCCGACTGCCTGGGCATAGAGCGTTTCAAGCTGTGCCGCGCCAATCCCGCGCAACATGGCGAACGTGCCGCCCTCAGCGAAGAAACCTTCGATCGCCTCGGCCTCGATGGCATCGGCGCCTGTCTGTTGTGCTGCAGTCATCAATCACCTCAGTTCTGCATAATCTTCGACAGCATCGAGAACCACGTCTCGACGAACTTCATCATCACCTCGGTGGAGGTGGTGTACCGCGACCCCACGTCATTGAGCAGCGTGGTCTGCTCGGTCACCTTGTCGTTGACGATGCGGGTGCGATCGCTCAAGGCCTGGGAGAAGTTGGCCAGCGGGTTGTTGTCCTTGTGCCAGGTATATTGCGATTCCAGGCCATCCATCGGTCCGCTGACCCTGTGTGGACGACGATCACTGCCGTTGGGCGAAATGCCAGTGGGCGTGTCTGCCAGGAACTGCCGCACCGTCACGGCTGCATTGCCGTACGACGCAAGCAATCGGCGTTCAGGGCTGGTTTCCCAGGCAGCCGCATCCAGGTCGTACAACTTCGGGTCGAAGAGGTTGAAGCCCGGGTCCTGAAGATCGAAGGTGCCCTTGGCTGCCATGACCACGTTGACCTTGGACTGGATCACGCTGAAGATCTTCAGCTCCGCGGTGAGGCTCTTCAGTTGCTCGCTGAGCTCGGTACGCTCGGCTTTCTGCTTGCGCATGCGCAAACCCATCGCCGCCATTACCAGCTCGTCCATGCGTAGCCGTTCGCCCAGGTTCACCAACTGCACGGGTGCGCCCGGCAACCACGCCGCATAGGCTTCCAGCAACTGGATCAGCGCATCGACAGGCTGGTCGGACAGCGGATGCGGCAGCAGGCTGTCGAAGTAGGGTCGGCTCTGCGCCAATCGCGCCTGCCCCTCGGGGCCCAGCAAGGTCTCTATGACCTGGCGCCGGTACTCGCGGCTCAAAGGCAGGCCTTGACCATCCGCTGCCGTGATCGCGTTTTGGTCGAGAAACCGCTCCACCCTCTGAATGTCCACCCAGATCGGCGGGGGGGCCACGCGATCGACAGGCGGCAAGGGCGCAGGGCGATTCAATACATCGATAGAACTGCTCATCATCTGCTTCCGATTGGCTGGTTACCCCGTCTCGAGGTGAGCCTGGCCATGACCAGGTCGAGGTACCGACAGATGCAGTCTAATGAGGCGGTGGCGGTCGTTCCGTCAGGCCCGGCCGCGATTTTGTAGTTCAGGGGTACGGTTTCTGACGCCAGAATGGCGTCAGCCAATGCGCCCCAGTGGCTGGATGTTGATCTGCGTGGTGAGTTCCTGAAAGGACAGCACAGGCAAGTCGGAATAAACGCCTTCGACCAACTTGCGCACATAGCGCCGGATGTCCATGGACACCACGAGCACGGGCCTTGCCTGGGCGTCATGCAGGTTGCCCACCGCAGCTTTGACCTGGGCGAGAAAGGCATCGCTCTGCGCAGGTTCCAGGGCCAGGTAGCTGCCGGCGCTGGTCTGGCGGATGCCGTTGCGGATCATCTCCTCGACCGCCGGGTCGAGCAGGTAGGCCGGCAGCAGGTTGTGGCCACTGGCGTACTTGTAGCAGATGTAGCGCTTGAGGTTGCTGCGCACATATTCGGCCAACTGCACCACGTCCTTTTCCTTCTGCCCCCATTCGACCAGGGCCTCGAGGATCGAACGCATGTTGCGGATCGAGATGCCCTCGCCCACCAACCGCTGAAAGACCTCGTTGATTCGCTGCAACGGCAGGATCCGCTGTACCTCCTTGACCAGCTCGCCATAGCCCTGCTCCATCTGCTCCAGCAGGTAGCGGGTCTCCTGGATGCCGATGAAATCCCCGGCGTATTCGCACAAGACATGGGACAGGTGCCAGGCAAGTACCTGGTCGACTGCCAGGAAGGCACAGCCGGCACGCTCCAGGCAATCACGCAGGTCCTGCTCCACCCAAAGGCTGGCACGCCCAGGCAACAGCGCCTGGCCCTCTACGTAGGGCACGCCGACAAGCGCCAGCTGAGCTGGCTGCTCCTGAACCAGCAGATACCCAGGCATCAGTTCGCCTCGCGCCACCGGCACTTCCTGCAACAGGATGCGGTACTCCCCAGGGCCAAGCGCGCTGTTGAAACGCAGGCGGATACCAGGGAACGGCACGCCATGGTCCAGGTAGAGCGCCTGGCGGACCCGTGCCAGTTCATCGTTCAACGAGGCGGCCTCCAGGGCGGCTTGCAACTCGCTGTCCACATCGATGAGCAAGGGCACCGTCAGGGCAAAGGCCTGCGGGTCGGCGCCCATCTTCGCCTTGCCTGCGGGTTTCAGCGCTGGCGCACCGGCACCATTGGCCAGCAACGCCGGCAGACCGCCACTGTGCTGCTGGTCAGCCTCTTCGACACGCCGCTGGCGGAGCGCCCACCAGCCACCGCCCCCGACCATCAACGCGAGAATGAAGAACGTGACTGTCGGGAAGCCCGGGATGAGACCGAACAACCCCAGCAAGGCGCCACCGATCAGCAGCGCCTTGGGCTGCGCCATGACCTGGCTGCCGATATTCGCCCCCAAGTCATGGGCGCCTTGACCGTCACGGGTGACGATGATTCCCGCCGTGATGGCGATCAACAACGCCGGCACCTGGCTGACCATACCGTCACCGACGGTGAGTACCGCGTAGAGCTGCAGCGCGTCACCCGCGCTCATGCCCTTCTGCATCACGCCGATGGCCAGCCCTGCCAGCAGGTTGACGATGATGATCAGCAACCCGGCGATAGCGTCGCCCTTGACGAACTTCATCGCGCCATCCATGGCACCGAACATCTGGCTGGCCTTCTCCACCTCGCCGCGGCGCTCACGGGCTTCGTTGACGTCGATGACGCCGGCGCGCAGGTCGCCGTCGATGCTCATCTGCTTGCCCGGCATGGCGTCGAGGGAAAACCGCGCGCTGACTTCCGCCACCCGCTCGGCGCCCTTGGTGATGACCAGGAACTGCACGATGGTGATGATCAGGAACAGGATGCAGCCCACCACCAGGTTGCCGCCCACCACGAAGTCGCCGAAGGTCTGCACGATCTGCCCGGCATCGGCCTCCAGCAGGATCATCCGCGTGGTACTGATCGACAGCGCCAGGCGGAACAGCGTGGTGACCAGCAGCACCGAGGGGAACACCGAGAAATGCAGCGGCGAGACCACGTACACCGACATCATCAGCAGCACTACGGCGATGGTGATGTTCAGGGCGATCAGCAAGTCCAGCAGCAGGGGCGGCAGCGGCAGGATCATCATGAACACCACCGCCAGCAACATCACGGCCAGCATCAGGTCCTTGCGTGCGCCGATCTGGCCAAGTATTCGGGGCAGCTGATTCATGGGCATGCCTTGCGCCGCTGGTACTCGGCATAGGTGGCCTGGGCCTGCTCCAATCGGCCGGCCATTTGCTGTGCCTGGCTCAGGCACAGCCACAAGGGCGGCTGCAGCTCGCCCGCGTCACGCAGCGCCAGGCACTGACGTTCGGCCCCCGCCCAATCGCCCAGCTCCAGCGCCACCACCACTGCGGCTCGACACCCGGCGCGATGCTGGGGATCGGCGCGCAACAGCACCTCCAGCAACACCCGCGCCCGTTCGGGCCAACCGCATTGCAGATGCAACCAGGCCAACAACTGCAAGACATCCTGCTGTTCGTTCGACAATTTCATGTATTCACACCTTGAGCAGGACGTTAACGCAGCACTCCAGCGTACGGCGGTCGGCCAGTAGCGCTTGCACCAGTGCCGCCGCCTCTGGGCACCCGGGGGCCTGCGAGGCAAGCAGCTGTTCCACCAGCGAGCCCAGTGCTCGGGTGAAATGCTGCGGGTTGTAAAGGCTGCGCAGTTCATGTTCGGGCCTGGCGTACGCCAGACGCAGGCGTGCCGCCTGATGCTGCGGGTACAGCTCACGCAAGTGCGCCTGCACCGGCTGCCCCGGCATAGGCAGAGCGTCGCATTCTGGCTGGGCAAGCGCCGCGTCGGCTGGCGCCCACGGCAGCGAGAAATCATGGGCCTGCCCGGCCAGCTCGATAACGCTCATGCTGCCAACACCTCGGTGCGTACCCGCGTCAGCAAGCGATAGGCCCGATGCAAGGCCTGCTCGGTCAAACCGTGTTCGTCGAGGCCTGCCAGCAGCACCAGATGATCGTTGGCAAGCAGACCACAGCGCAGCAGGCAACCACAGGCCTGGTGTTCGTACACCTGCCTGAGCGCACACCGCATGGCGCGCTCGAACATCGCCCCGTGCACGGAAAAATCCAGCCACAGCGTCAACTGCCCTGCTAGCCGTTCGAGCTGCAAAACGCCTGCACCTGGCAACTCCAGGCGCAGCAAAGGTTCCTGCGGTTGCGCTGGCGCCACACCCAAGTCGCGACAGAACTGGGCCACGGCTGCCGTGCAAAAGCCCATGCTCATGCCTCCCGCGCGCCGCACAGCATCGCCTCCTCATCGTCGACGGCCTGGTCCATGGCCAACTGCCAGACTGCCAACAGATGCTCGCGTTGCGCCTCGTCGCTGAATACTTGCACGGGCAGCAGACGGAAGATCCGCTGTAACTCCCGCAGGCACTGGATACGTTGCACCTGCGGGCCAAGCGGCAACGCCGCGAGCAGGCGCTGGATGTCCTGCACCGTTGCCCAGCGTTTGTCGATCAACGCCAGCAAGTCGCTGACCAGGTCAGAAGGTCCGTACGCCACTGGGCTCTCCGGCAAGCTGGCGGAACAGCGCGACAGTGTCGCCTTCCAGTTTCTTGAGCGCCTGCACCAGCTTCATGTCGCTGATGACCTGTTGCAGCCGGTTACTGTCCAGGCTCGAGGACGGCCCATTGATATGGCTGGCCAGGCCGTTGAGCATGAACTGCGCGATGTCGTCGATGGCGGCATCGCCAAAGCGCGCACGCAGCTCATCCCAGGCATGCCTGAGCCCGCGATAGTCGCACAGGAAATCGCAGTACACGCCGCGCAACGCCACCACTTCGGCCACCCCCTGCGCCTGCGTTGCCTGGGCCAGCGGACCGATCTCGATGCCCAGCTCGATCGCCTGGCCATGGGTCTGCGTCAAGGCTGCCATGGCCTGGTCCAGCTGGCCGGCCAAGCCATGCGCATCGACCGTCGTGCCCAACGCGTCGCGGGCATAGGCCAACGCCAGGTAGCGATGACAGGCCTCAGCAGAAAATCCATCCAGGCGGGCCTGCAGCTCACCCGGAGTCAGCTGAGGGTGCTGGCGCAACCAGGCCACCAGCTCATCCAGTGATCGACGCTGCACATCCGGCACCTTGGCCAGCATGGCCTCGGCCTCCTGGCCCGCGCGCAAACCCAGCTGGCGCGCATCGGTGACGCGGCTGCGGGTACTGAGCCGCGCGTTGGCCAGTGACGAGAACGCCATGGACACCTCCTCCGCCATGCTGGCCTGCTGCGCCATCGGCGCCACCTGCCGCGCTTGCAGGACCGACTGCCCCTGCGCCTCCCAACCGGGCAGCATGGCCAGTCCCGGTTCACTGCGTAAAAAGCCGACGCCTTCGCTCATCCCCACCTCGTCGTCGCATCAAAGAATGAGCGCCATGCTAGAGGTAAGCCCTGCGCCCCTCTGTTGCCACTGGCCGCTTCTTTTTAGCCTGTCGCCAAGCGCGACAGCGTCCGACCGAAAACTAAAAACATGCGCCTCACAGTGAAATCCGCTGCGCGGCAGGCTACCTAGAATGGCGCCCATCATTCGCGCTGCAACCTTTCCCATGCCGCCATCGCTGCTCCAGACTCCCCAGGCCCTGCTGGCCGCCGTGAACAACGCCACACTGGTGCAAGCCAACGGCAAGGTCACCCAGGTCACCGGCACCTTGATCCGTGCACTGGCGCCCGGCGTGCAGGTCGGCGAACTGTGCCGGCTGCGCAGGCCGGGCGGCCTGCCTGAACTGTTGGCCGAAGTCATCGGCCTGCAGCAGGACCAGGCGCTGCTCGCTCCGCTGGGCGACATGCAGGGGCTGTGCACGCGCACCGAGGTATGCCCCACCGGCGGCATGCACCGCGTGGGTGTAGGCGAGCATTTGCTGGGGACGGTGCTGGATGGCCTGGGCAACCCGCTCGACGGCAGCCCGCCGGCTGCACCACAAGCCTGGTACCCCGTGCATAGGGACGCGCCATCGCCACTGAGCCGCAAGCTGGTCGATACCCCCTTGAGCCTGGGTGTGCGCTGTATCGATGGCCTGCTCACCTGTGCCGAAGGGCAACGCACAGGCATCTTCGCCCCCGCCGGTGGCGGCAAGAGCACCCTGCTGGCCACGCTGCTGCGCAACGCCGAGGCAGACGTGATCGTGCTCGCCCTGATCGGCGAGCGCGGTCGCGAGGTACGTGAATTCATTCACCACGAACTCGGCGAGCACGGCCTGCGGCGTGCGGTGCTGGTGGTCGCGACCTCCGACCGCCCGGCCATGGAGCGCGCCCGGGCGGCCTTCGTCGCCACCAGCGTCGCCGAATATTTCCGCGACCAGGGCAACAAGGTCCTGTTGCTGATGGATTCCCTGACCCGCTTCGCCCGGGCCCAGCGGGAGATCGGCCTGGCCGCGGGCGAACCGCCGACCCGGCGCGGCTTTCCGCCTTCGGTGTTCGCCCAGTTGCCGCGCCTGCTGGAACGCGCCGGGCAATCGGCCAAGGGCTCGATCACCGCACTCTACACGGTGCTGGTGGAAGGCGATGACCTGAACGAACCGATCGCCGAGGAAACCCGCTCGATCCTCGATGGCCATATCGTCCTGTCACAGGCCCTGGCAGCCGCCAACCACTACCCGGCCATCGACGTGCTGCGCTCGGTCAGCCGGGTCATGCACCAGGTCGTCAGCCCGGAACACCGTGCCGCCGCCGGACTACTGCGCGAATGGATGGCCCGGTATGAGGAAGTCGAACTGCTGCTCAGGATCGGTGAGTACACGCAGGGCCAGGATCCACTCGCGGACCAGGCCATCGGCAAACGCGAAGCCATCCGCGCCTGGCTGTGCCAGCCCCCCAACGAAAACGTCTCGCTGCGGCAGAGCCTCGACCAACTACTGGAGATCACCCGGTGCCCCTGACCGCCCTTGCGAAAATCAAGCAACGCAGACTTCAGCGGGCCGAGCGTGAAGCGCGAAGCCAGCTGGCCCTTCTACAGGCGACAGAGCAAGCCGAGGCACAGGCCGTCGATGCGCACCTGGCGTTTTGCCGCGGGTCCCGCGAAGAACAACAACGCCTGTTCGCCGCGCATGTCGGCCAGTTGACCGACTGTCGTGCCTTGGAGCACTGGCGCCGGCAGGTCGGCCTGCTCGGTGAGCGCGAAGCGAGCCTGCATGGGCAAGTCGTTGCCTGCAAGGCTGCACTGGCGCGCCAGTACACGGCACATCAGCAGGCCCAAGCGCAGCTCGCCCAGACCCGAAAAAAAAGGGACAGTTTCGTCCAACTGCGGGACCAGGCACACCTGCGTGCCACTCGATTGGCGGAGCGCAGGCAGGAGTTCGAGTTGGAGGAGCACTGTTTACACGGTGGCTTGCAACCATGAAGACCCTGCCTGTGCCTGCCTTACTACCCCCCTCGACTGACACGCCTCGCTCGCCTCCCCGGAACAGCCAGCGGCTGTTGTTCGAACAGCTGCTGCTACCCCCGCCAGACAGGCAGGGCATCCCTCGGGAGCCTTACCATCTGGGCCTTGGCTACCCATTGGTGCCCGCCCTGGCCCGGGCAGACCACTACCCACCTGTGCTCGAACCACCCGCGCTAACCGAGGACTCGGTCAGTCATCCGTTCACCTCGACGAAGCCCGAGGAGACCGAGACGCACCAGCCGACCGGCCCAAGTTTGCCCGAGGCCAGGCATCAAGATGTTCGCGAGCACACCGACAGCCTGCCGGGTCGTCTGCAACCCCATGAAAGCGCCATGCCAACCCCGGTTCATGCCATGACCTGTGAACGTGCAGTGGTTGAGAGGGTACTGTCCTGCCCAGGCGTATCACCCACCCAAGATCTGCAGGCACTGGTGGATCGTCTGCAGCTGCAAGTGCTCGGTTGCAAAGCCGACAACCGCGAACTGACCCTGCTGCGTGCTCGGCTGCCGCAGTTGGGCCCTGTCGAGGTGCAGATGCGCCATGTCGGCTCAGGCTTGCAGGTAGAGGTCCAGGCCGCGCCAGCGAGTCTGCGACAGTTGCAGGTGGCCTGCGCGGACCTGCTTGATCGTCTGCAACGGCTGGATCCTGCGCAGCAGGTCAGCCTCGGTTTTGCCGCCAATGGCGGCGGTGAGCAGGGCTCACGCAACCGGCGCCACGTGCTCGACGAGTGGTGGCCCGAACCATGAACCCTGCGAATTTCCCATCCGCTGCCCAACAGGAGCTGCACCTGCAGCGACTGCTGAGCCATCGCCAACGCAACTATGGCGACGCAGAGCGCCAGGCCTTGCTGGACATCGCCGCTTGCGAGGGCGACCCCGACCTGGCCGTGCTGGTCGATTGGCAGGGCGTGCCGGTGCGCCTGCTTTGCCGGCGGCAGCATCTGGCGCAATGGCTGGCGCCGCATTTGCAGGAAGCCGACTTCGCCAGCCTGCCGGCGCCAGTGCAACTGGCGTTGCTGCAACGGGACAGCCCTTGGCTTCCTGGCTTGCAATGCCTGGGTATAGAACCGGCAGGTGTCTGCCAGGGCACGCCCTGCCTGCAAGTATCGCTGAAGCATGCCGCCAGCACGCTGACCTGCTGGCTGCAGGGCGATTCTGAGCGCCTGCTGGCCACCTTGCCGAGACGCCCAATGCGCGAACGTCTGAACATCGCGCTGAACCTCTCGTTGCAATGGCGCCCCCTCGAACTGTCGCTGCACGAGCTGCGTGGCCTCGGCACCGGCGACATCCTGCTGCTACCCGCCGCCGCGCCAGTATCACCCCGGTTGCTCGGCGTGCTCGACGGCCACCCCTGGGCAGAACTGCTGCTCGACGACACACATCTGGAGCTAGTCCGCATGCACGATTCGTTACCGCTGCCCGATACCGCACTGGGGGAACTGGAGCAATTGCCCATTGCGGTCAGTTTCGAAGTCGGTCGCCAGACCCTGGACCTGCACACACTGTCGACCCTGGGGCCAGGCGCCCTGATCGAGCTGCACAGCCCGCTGGCGGCCGAGGTGCGCATTCTTGCCAATCAGCGCTGTATCGGCAGCGGCCTGCTGGTGCGCATCGACGGTCGTCTCGGGGTGCGTGTGACCCGGCTGCTGGAAAACGACCCGACATGATCCAGCTGCCGGACGAACTGAGCCTGATCCTTGGCCTGGCGCTGCTGTCGCTGGCCCCTTTCATCGCAGTCATGGCTACCTCGTTCCTGAAGATGACCGTGGTCTTCTCGCTACTGCGCAACGCCCTGGGTGTGCAGCAGATCCCACCCAACATGGCCTTGTATGGCCTGGCGATCATCCTCAGTATCTACGTCATGGCGCCGGTAGGCATGGCCACCTACGACTACCTGAATGCCCATGAGACGACCCTCGGTGACGCACCCTCGATCGAACGTTTTCTCGACGAGGGCCTGGCACCGTTTCGCGCGTTTCTCGACAAGCATGTCAATGAACGCGAACGCGCCTTCTTTCTCGACAGCACCCGCCAGTTGTGGCCCAGCCGCTACGCCGAACAGGTCGATGGCAACAGCCTGCTGGTCCTGCTGCCCGCGTTCACCATCAGCGAATTGACCCGGGCCTTCGAGATCGGCTTCCTGATCTACCTGCCGTTCATCGCCATCGACCTGATCATTTCCAACATCCTGTTGGCCATGGGCATGATGATGGTCTCGCCAGTGACCATCTCGCTGCCGTTCAAACTGCTGCTGTTCGTCCTGCTCGATGGCTGGGGGCGCCTCTCCCACGGCTTGGTGCTGAGCTACGGGGGCTGAGATGAGCAGTACCGAAGTCCTGCACTTCGCCAGCCAGGCGCTGTGGCTGATATTGATCCTGTCCCTGCCGACAGTGCTGATGGCCGCGCTGGTGGGCACCCTGGTGTCGCTGGTCCAGGCGCTGACCCAGGTGCAGGAACAGACCCTGGGCTTCGTCGCCAAGCTGGTCGCGGTGGTCGTTACCCTGTTCGTCACGGCCGACTGGATGGGCAGCGAGCTCTACCGCTACACCGACCTTGTGCTCGAGCGGGTCCTGTGGGTGCGATGACTGCCCAGGCCCTAGAACAGGCCCTGCTGAACTTCAGCCTGATCCTGCCCAGGCTGTTCAGCTGCTTCATCGTGCTGCCGATCCTCGGCAAGCAGGTACTGGGCGGCGCATTGGTACGCAATGGCGTGGCATGCTCATTGGCACTATTCATCTACCCCAGCGTGGCGGGCACGCTGCCGCCAGGCCTGGATGGGCTGCAACTGGGGCTGCTCATCGGCAAGGAAGTGCTGCTCGGCTTACTGCTCGGTTTCATCGTGTGCATCCCGTTCTGGGCGCTGGAGGCCTGCGGCTTTCTCATCGACAACCAACGCGGCGCGACCCTGGCGTCCACCCTCAACCCGTTGCTGGGCAGCCAGACCAGCCCCACCGGAGCACTGCTGCTGCAGACCCTGGTCACTCTGTTCTTCACTGGCGGCGCCTTCCTGGGACTGCTCGGCGCATTGCTGGGCAGCTACGCCAGCTGGCCGGTGGCAAGCTATTACCCACAGATCAGCGGACAGTGGAACGCGTTCTTCCTGGCCCAGTTCGGCTACCTGATGATCCTGTGCATGCTATTCGCCGCCCCCTTGCTGATCGCCATGTTCCTCGCCGAGTTCGGCCTGGCGCTGGTCAGCCGCTTCGCCCCGTCGCTGAATGTGTTCATCCTGTCCATGCCAATCAAGAGCCTGGTCTGCAGCGCATTGCTGGTGCCTTACCTGTACCTGCTGATGGAGCAGGCCCAGGATCAGCTGTTCAGCGCGCTGCACGCGGTGCGCCTGCTCGGTCCCTTGCTGGAGCAGCCATGAGCACGGAGAAGACCGAACATCCCACTCGGGCCAAATTGCGCGATGCACGGCATAACGGCCAGGTGGTCAAGAGCAAGGAACTGGTATCCAGCATGCTGATCCTGAGCCTGGCCGTGCTGCCCCTGGGCTTTCCCAACTACTTCCTCGGCCACCTGCAAGCGCTGATGCTGCTACCCGATCCCCTGCTCCACCTGCCTTTTAGCCAGGCATTGGAGCTGATGCTGCAGCAGTTGCTGCACGAACTGCTGTGGCTCACCCTGCCGTTCCTGCTGACCACGTTGATTGCCGCCAGCGCGGGCAATCTGCTGCAGACCGGCTGGGTGTTCAGCACGCAATCGCTCTCACCCGACCTCAAGAAGGTCAGCCCGGTGGAGGGGATGAAACGAATCTTCTCGGTCAGGAACCTGCTCGACTTTTTCAAGTCTTTGCTCAAGGTGCTGTTGCTCGGCGCACTGGTGCTCGGCCTGCTCAGCGACAACCTGCACGCGTTGCTGAGGGTCCCACTGTGCGGCATCGGCTGCATCCTGCCTGTGCTGGGCAGCCTGCTGGGCCAACTGATCGGCGTCTGTGCCATTGGCCTCATGGCGATTTCAGCGGCCGACTACGGACTGGAGCGCAGGCAGCATCACCGGCAGTTGCGCATGAGCAAGGATGAGGTCAAGCGTGAGCACAAGGAGATGGAAGGCGCGCCGGAGCTCAAGCGCGAGCGCCGCAAACGCCACCGTGAACTGCAGCAGGGGACGTTGCGTGCGGACGTCAGGCGTTCATCGGTCATCGTCACCAACCCGACCCACATCGCCGTGGGCCTGCGCTACAAGGCCGGGGAAACCCCGTTGCCGCTGGTCACCCTGAAGTACACCGACGAGCAGGCCCTGCGGGTGCGCCGGATCGCCGAGGAAGAAGGCGTACCGGTGCTGGAACGCATCCCCCTGGCGCGGGCGCTGTTCGCGGACAGCCTGGAGGAGCAATACATCCCCGGCGAGCTGATCCAGCCGGTCGCCGAGGTGATCCGCTGGTTGCAGGCGCAAGAGCAGGCGCCGCCGGTCTGAGCAGGTTTTGCCCGTTCCCGCAGGCTTTGGGGGCAGGTGCTATACCAAGATCCCACGCTGCGGCAATGGCCGGCGCACGGGCAAGATGTCCTCCCGCACAGACGTTCGAGCAGGCTGACGAAACTGCGCCCAGAATACCTGGAGCAGCGCATCACGCTCCTGGTCATCGCGGATAGCCCGCGCAGCGGCGGCCAGCACCGCCCCATTGCCATGTTCGAGCGGGTTCATGCGTATGCAGCCTCATTTTCAGGAACTCCTTGCAACAACGCCCGCTGCAAAGCGCTCAGTTGCCCCTCGATGCTGGCGTCGATGACGCAACCTTCGGTTTCCAGTCGGCAACCACCGCGTGCAAGCCGAGCATCACCGCAGATTTCCAGGGGGCCCGTGTCGGGAAACTGCGCGAGTATTTCATCGATACGCAGGCGAACCTCGGGCACCTGGTCAGGGCGCACGTGCAGGATCAGCTCCTCCCGTGGGCGAACCTGAGCCAACGCCTGACGTGTGGCCGCGAGCGTCAGCTCGATGTCCGGGTATGCCCCCAGCACCTTGGCCACCGCCTGGTACACCACCTCGCTCATCTGCCGGTCGGCCCGGCGATAGAACTCGGCACAGCGCAATCGCACAGTGTGCATCAGCGCCGCCTGCTCGACCGCGGCCATTTCCAGCCCGACCTCCCGCCCAAGCCGTTGCTGTGCCTCAAGCACTGCATCGGCCTGGGCATCGATGTCGCTGGCCCGCTGGTGGGCGCTTTCGGTCAATGCGCCGGCGTCGAGAAAGCGCTGGTAGTCGGCGCCGCGCAACACGGTACAGCCTGGTTCGACCATCGGCCGGCAATCATTCAGTTCAATAAATGGCAACATTCCGGGCTCCTGTCTCGGGCCACTTTCAGGCAAAGGGTGCGCGCCAGGACGCGCTGATCGTCGCTCATCGGACAGGTCGGCAATGCCCCGGTGCCAGGCAGTCGCAGGGCCAGGCGCCGGGCAAAACCGGGATCGGTACACCCGCAGGCCTGTAGCCAGAACGCCAGGCCCTGCACGGGCAGCTCCACGTCCAGGGCGCCGCTTGGCAGCGCCTGCTGCCAGCCTGGCGGCCATGGGCCGATGATCAGCCGCCATTTCTCCAGGCAATAGCGCTGGCCTTGATCGTCGAGCACCTGGCGCAAGCGCATCTGGCCGGCTCGGTCGAGAAGGCGCACAATGGCCTGGCCATGCAACAAGCCGCCAACAGTGGCCAGAACACGTTCGAATGCTGGCTGCGGATAGAGGGCCAGCCCACCCAGCCGTTCCGGTATTTCAAAGGGTTCGGCCAGGTCCAGCGCCGACAGCAACCAACCATTGATCGAGCTGTCCCGACGCCAATGTGGCAAGACCTGGGCCACCTGCCGCAACGGTTCCGGGCAATGAGCCTGGTGCAGGTAACGCGCCGGGCAGTAGCGAAGCTGAAACGGGGTCATGCTCATGCCCGCTGGCGCCACCACAGGTACTGCGCGAGATTGCTCAGTACCAGCACCCCCAGCAATGTCCCAATCAGCGCAAGAAGACGCAGGCGCGAACCCTCCATCACATGAATCGACAACAGCGTCGCATGACGCTCCCCCGGCCACAGCTGGCGAGCCTGCGTGGAAGGCACCAGCACCACACTGATGCGGTCGTAGTCGAGGCCTTCGATGCTGTTGCTCAGCAGCTGCTTCATCTGCCCGATGTACAGGTCCAGCGCCGCGTCCGCCGCATGCTTGATGAAGATCGACGCCGAGGCCGCACGGGCCGTTGCACGCAGGCTGTCGCGGGGCTCCGGCAATACCACATGCACCCGCGCCACCAGCACGCCATCGATTTCCGACAGGGTGCGTGACAACTCCTGGGACTTCACATAGGCCAACCGCGCGTGCTCCTCCAGCGGCGACGAGATCAGGCTATCCCGGGGGAACACATCACTGACCGTGGAGAACATCTCCCGTGGGTAGCCCTGGCGCTTGAGCGCGGCTACCGCATGGCCGATGTCAGCCTCATCGATCAGGATCTTCACCTTGCCGTCCTTGTCCTGCGCCTTCACCGCATCGATGCCCTCGGCATCCAGCACCGCGAGCATTTCGTTGGCTTCGCGCTGGCCGAGGCCCAGGTACAGCTCGACCTTGCACCCGCCCAGCAGCAGTACCGTCACAAGCAGCAAGCACTGCCATGGATTCTTCACAGTGCACCTACTGGGCTTTCATCAGGGTTTCGATGTTCTGCGTGGTGCGTCCCACGCCCTTGGCAATCAGCTCGACCTGCAGGTTGGTGCGTATCAGTGCCCAATGGGCATCCATCAATGCCACCGGATCACCCACCCCCGAGACCAGGCTGGCATGCGCGCCCTGCCTGGCTTCGGCATGCTGCTGGCCGAGCTGTGCGACTTTGTGCAACACCCCCTCCTCAGGGCTGCCGGCACTGCTGGATAGCGCCTGCTCGAACTCGGCCACTTGGCGGGAATCGACGGACGGTGCCGCCAGGGACTGCAGATCGGTGACCACTCGAGTCACTTCAGCAATGCCATTCATGAGTCGCCCTCCACCTTGAAGGAATCGTTGAGCAGGTCCATTGCCATGGCGAGCACTTGCAAGCGCTGTTGCTGTGCCAGTGCCGGCACCTGCACGAACTCCAGAGCACCTGCGCCCTGCTCGACCAGGCATGCCTGGAATACAGCAGCGTCCCGAGCGACATGGACGGGCTGCGGGATCGGCGCTATTGGCTCACTCGTCAACAATGAGGTGGTCAACCCGTTCATGCCACCACCTGGGCGCGCATACCCTCGGCAAACCGGATCAGATCGCAATCCTCGCTCTGCGCCATACGCTCAAGGCGCCTTTCCAGCGCCGCCATGTAGCCCAGCTGGCGCTCGCACAGCGCCAGCCACGGGCCGAGGGATGGCCAGGAGGCCTGATTGCCTTCTGCCAGGGCCTCCTCGCAGCGTCCCGCTCCCATCAGGCCGGCGATACGTATCGCACAGGCGGCTTCCCTGGTTTCCGGCTGCCGGGCCAGCCAACGCGCAATCGCCATCGCTTCGTCATGGTGATGGTGCTCGACACCCAGCAAGCCCAGGCGCGCCATCAGATTGTTCACCGAGTACTCCATGCTCAGAACTTCTGCAGGATGCTGCTGATGGTGTTCTTGAAGGTCTGGCCCAAGGTCGCATCGACCTGGAACACGTTGGACCAGATGTTCGAACGGTGGCGCATGTCGGCCAGCAACGCGGGGTCGTCGCTTTTCTCGTTGAGTTTACTGAGCGACTCGAGGACGGCCTTGTTGGCCTCTCGCGCCTGCTTGACCATGCCTTCGTGGACCATGTCCATGGTGTTGCTGGTACCATCGTGGAATCCGCTGCTGATGCCTGTCATTTCAATGTTCCTTCAGTTTTTTCAGGATGTTCAAGGCCGCTTCAAGGGCCGTTCGCTCGTCGTGCGCTGCCTGGAATGCCGTGGGCGGCAAAGGGCGCGACATCTGCTCGGCGCGGACTTGCCGCGCTTGCTCCAGCACCCTGTACATCCAGGCGCGTGTTTGTGGGTCACGTGTTTCCTGCAACAGTTCATCCATCATTAATGGGGCGCTCCTTGAGATTGATCGAGTAGTCCTGCCCCCCCTTGCGCAAAGTGATCGCCTGACCATCGATCGCCAGGATGCGGATACCGGAAGGCATCAGCGCGCCTACCGGATAACGGCGGTTGTCCGTCAGCGTCACATAGGGCACGCGCCCCAGCGACACCGCGCGCACCGGGAAATCGAGTTTCCCGGGCACAGCGGCCCTGCCCTCATCGACCAGCTTCAACAGCGGATGCTCGGCGAATGCCTTGCGGAACTGGCGTTGCAGGTTGAGAAAGTCCTGATGCTGGCGGTCATGCAGTGCCCCACGCAGCACCAGGGTGTCACCGCGGTCCTCCAGGGTCAGGGCATCTTCCAGGCGCCATTCGCGCAGCAGTTGGGCCAGGCGCGTCCGGGCCTGTGGAACGGGCAGGCTGTGTGGCATGACCTGGGGATCGGCTGTGTCCGCTTTGCCCTGTGCTTCGGCCTCTGGACTCAGCAATCGAGTGAGCAACGCCAGCAACAGCAGCACCCCGGCGCCGGGGACCATGAACCAGCCGGCCCGCAATCCGGGCCGGGGGATCGACTCGGGAAGCCGCTCGGCAAAGACCTCGCCCTCTGTACAGAATGCCCAGCACAACGGACCACAACGCTGGATGGCAAGTGCCTGCAACTCGACGTCTGCCGCTAACGTCACCCCGGCCTGTGTCGGTGGTTCGCTGGCGCCCCACTCCAGCAGGCGTACCCCGCCAGGCCCGACCATCAGCACCAGGTGGATAGCGGCGATCCCTGCGTCCACCAGCACCAGATCCGCTTGCACCGGGTCGGCGCCGATGACTACCCGGCCAGGTGCCAGGGACACCTCGGCCCCCGCATTCAGGCCACTGTAGACCCGCAGTTTCCAAGTCATTTCAAGAGCGCTCATCACGGACAGGACCTGACTTCAAGCCATTGCCGACACTTGCGAGCCCCGGGTCAATCAGCTTCGGCTCGATCAGGAACAGCCGAACCGATCGGCGCGTGCTGCTGGACTGATAACGAAACAAGGCGCCCAGGAACGGAATGTCCCCCAACAGCGGGACCTTGCGCAGGCTCTCGCTCGACTCGTCGCGGTGGATGCCACCAATCATCAGGCTCTGCCCCAGGTCGACCCGGGCCAGCGTGTCGATGACCGTGCGACTGATGGTGGGTATACCATCGGGCCCTGTACTGTTGGGTTTCTGGCTGCCGTCCTCGATATGCAGGCTCAGGCTGATTTCCGGCCGGTCCGCACTGCGGATCAGACGTGGGGTCATCTTCAACAGGGTGCCGTAGGTGATCGCCTTGAGCTCGGCGACGCGTTCTCCCAGCACTCGCACATAATAGGTTTCGCTGTGGTCTATCACCGCCAGGGTGTTCTCCTGGGTCAGCAAGGTCGGCCGCGACACCACCTGGGCGCGCCCCTCGCCCTGCATCAACGTGACCTTGGCCAGCAGCCGGTCCACGCCCCGGCTGTCGACCAGGCTGCCGGCAAGCGTGCCCTGCGCCTGGCCTGCGCTGGTGCGAATGTCGATCAACTGGTGCTTGCCGGTACCTATGCCAACCTGCCACTCCACCCCCAGCTCCGCCAGGTGCTCGGCGTTGATGTCGAGGATCGTCAGCCCCACCTCGATGCGCGCCGCCGGACGGTCCAGCGCCGCCACCAAACGCCGGTACATGGGCATGCGCTCTGGGTGGTCACGCACGATGATGGCATTGAGCGACGCTTCGGCCTGGACAACGGCTTGACTGGAGCGAACGGGCGCCCCCTGTGCCACAGCCTGACCTTCGACCGCGCGTACATCGGCGTTCGTCAGTACCCGAGAGAGGAGCGTGGCCACCCCGGGTACCGCCACCTTCTGGTCGCGATAATCGATTTCACGGTCTTCGGCTACCGCATGCCTGAGCGCGATCACCTCGACGCTCAGGCTGCCACCGCGTTCGTCCTGCAACACAGCCTGCTGCTCCAGGACCTTGGCGGTCTGCTCGACGCGATCAAGGTAACGCGGCGGGCCCGAGACATACACCAGCTGCCCACCCGCCGCGGCGCGCCAGGCGAAGCGCGACGTCCAGCCGCCAGCCTCCTGCAGGGCGGCGCGCAATTGTGGCTCGCGCACTTTGTCCAGGTGAACAAGGCGGGTCTGTAGTTCGCTGGACTTGCCGACATGCAGCACTGCGCCGTCGTAGTACCAGGCCAGGTTGAACAGTGCGGCGACCTGCTCCAGAAACGCCTCCGGGTCCGGCTGCTCGAACGTGGCGCTCACCTGGTCCCTGACCTTGTCGCTGACCACCACCGCCCCCTGGTAGTTGGCGGCGAAGTTGCCCAGCAGGTCACGCAGGCTCTCGCCCTGGGCAACGTAGTGGAAAGGCTCCTGGGGCCAATCCAGTGACTCGCCCTGGGCCGCAAGGCTGGCCAACAGCGCCGTCAAACCGGCGGCAAGCGACCTCAAGGCAGCCATACGCGAGCTCCCCGGTGGGTCGCAGGCACTGGATCGGCATGTTGCTCGCACAGGAGAGCGAGCAGGTCGACCTGAGCACCCAGCACGTGATCCACGATGTCGAGATCGCCCTGGGCCAGGTCTACCTGCGCTTCAAGCAGCGGCTCTCCCGCGGGTGTCAGCGCCAGTCGCTGCGGACAGTGCTGCGCCCACACTGTCAGCATGCTCATCAAGCGGCGCAAGGCTTGCGGGTCGAGGCTGGCGCCATGGCCCGCCAGTGACGACAGCGAGCTGCGAACAACCAGTTGCGTGCCTTGCGGCTCGAGCGAAAGGGCACGTCCCTCGATGCACAACTGGTAGCCACCGCGCTCATTGGCCAACCAGGGAGGCATGCCCAACCGTCGGGCCATTTGCTGCAAAAGTGTGTTCATACGGGCATCGTCCGTGCAACGGAGGGAACAGAAGAGTTTGTCAGCCACGGCGAGCATCGCTGGGGGTGCGGCCGAACCGTCGGCGGTAGCTCTGGCTGAAATACGACTGGCTGGAAAAGCCGCTTTCCATGGCGATGTCGACAATGCTCATGCGCGTGTTAAGCAGCAGATGGTGCGCATGGACGATCCTGCGCTCGGTGATCCAGGCCCGGGGCGAGCAGTTGTAGAAGGTGTTGAACAAACTCTTGAACGCCGTCAGGCCCAAGCCGAAGGCCTGGGCGTACTGGTCCAGGCGCCAATCGCGCAGATAGTGCTGTTCCATGAATGCGTGCAGGCGATCGACATGGCGATTGCCCTGTTGCCGCAGTGCCGCCAGCAAGGTCCGCCCCTGCGCTCCGAAAATGAGCAGCAGCAACAACTCCTCCAGGCGCAACATCGCCAGCATCGACGAGGTACCTTCGCCCCCGAGCGCCGCCAGGCGGGTCACGCATTCCTGCGCCATCGTGCAGGGTCGCAGCCGGAGGGTACCCACACCTGGCTCGTCACGGCGTTCGAGGTGGGCAAGGTCATTGCCATGACGTTTCACGAACGCCTGCACGAAATTCACATCCAGCGGCAGCCAGAGCACTTCGCATGCCTGCCATTGGCTCGCCACCAGATAGGTGCCGCGCTTGACGAACAGCAGCTCGCCTGCCTGTAGGTGAATGATGTCGTCCTTTTCGCGAAGCGTCAGCTCCCCCACCATCACCGCGTAGAAGCCTTCCTGCCCCTGGGACGCGAACCCCGCCCCGACAACATCCAACTGCCGACCTTGCACACACCAGCCCTCAACTGGAGAAATCCCTTCCACGCGAGGCCATACTTCCCGTAGGACCCTTTACGCACCATCGAGCAGCAGATCGTGCAAGATTCGAATGACCTTGCAGCCCTTGCCCCCGCGATGCAGCCAGGACCACAGACTACGGCGCCTTCCCACGAATGAACGCAGGGATTGTCCTTGCCGAGAGGGAGGCTATTCGCCATCACTTGTAGGAAATTTATCGACTCTGTAAGGCAATGCGAAGCAAGCCTTCGCCGAACCGCAGGAAGCCCAGCAGTTAAAAAATGGCGACTACACCCAGTATCTTGCAGGGTATGCACTGACTACCGTGGCAAGCCCTTTGATCGAGAGCTCGCCATGTCAGGCACGAACTATGACTATGCATTGACCCAGCTGTACGCTGCCCTGAAGCTGGAGCCCCCAACGACCTTCGAGCCGGTGATCAGCCTGCGGGCAGGGCCTTATGTGTGCAACGTCACCGAGCACCCGGCGGACCACTTGCTGATGTTCATCGAACTTCCCGCAATCGACGACATACGCTGGGGCGAACAAAACCTGTTCTGCCAGGACACCTGCAAGCCTGTGATCGGTGTCGACCCGCTCACCGACATGCAAATACTGTGGAATCGCCAGCCCCTGGCGCAGCTGGACCGCGCCATGGTGCATCACCAGCTGGAGCAACTGGTGCAGGCCGCCCACGATCTGGTGGGTGACGAAACAGCCTGAACGCCGCTCAGTGCTGCCCCCAGACCTGCGCCTCGCTCCAACCCAGCGCAGCAAAATCCTCGGATCGCAGTGAGGCCTCCTCTTCACAGAAGAATTCGTCCAACTGCGGTGGCCTGATCGCCGTATCGCTGAGCATTGCGTGCACCTGGCCGCGATGGTGGATCTGGTGCTCGAACAGGTGTGACAGCAAGCGCAAACGTTGCTCCTGTTGCACCCGGTCCGGTCGCACGATGCTCACATAGCGCCGCAACTGGTCGTCGCGCAATTGCCGGCAATAGGTGATCAGGCGCTGGTCGGCCTGGGCCTGCTGGGCCTGCAGGTCGGTGCAGGTGGCGAAGGGCTGCTCGGGTTGGAAGAAGCGCTCGCCGTCCGGATCCGGCATTTGGCCGCGTTGCTCGCACTCCAGTGCATCCAGATAGAACCAGTCCACCGTCAACAGGTGGTTGAGGGTGGCCTTGATCGACGGGAAGAAACTGCAGCGCGGGGCGACGAACTCGTCCTGGGTCAATTGCAGACAAGCCTTGTACAGGCGGTGGTTGGCCCAGCCATTGTTGTAGGCCTGGGTCAGCAGATGATGCGACAGCGGCTCCATGGTCGGCTCCTTCAGGCGAAGCGTTGCAGTTGCATCTCCCGTAGCCGGCTCAGGGTCCGTTGGTACGGGAACGCCAGATACCCTTGAGTGTAGAGCGCTTCCAGCGGGACCTCGGCCTCCAGGTACAACAACACCCGACGGTCGTAGCATTCGTCCACCAGGGCGATGAAGCGCCGAACGCTGTCATCCTTCGGCGCCAGTGTCGGCAACTGGCGGTCCCCGGCCTCGACGCGGGTGGCCCCATCCTCGGTACCGCGGGCAATTCGCCCGGCCTGCTGGACACCGCCCAGGGCCGGAATGCCGCTGACCAGGATCGCCGGAAAGCGGTCGCACAAGGCCATGAAGTCCATGGCTGCCAGGGGCTGCTCGCACAATGCGCTGAAGTGGCACCAGAGGGCCTGCGTGCTTCGGCGCAGCACGCCGATCCGTCGGGAGCCAAGCTGCAGCGGCTTGTCGTTGCCTGGGTCGTCCGGGCTCAACTGGCCGAACACCGCCTCGAGCGCGCTCGACCGCCCCGGCTGGCCGACCCAGTAGCGCTGCTGTTGCAGGCCGGGGTGCAAGCGGTGATCCTGCTCCCCCGCCACCGCCAGCACGCGCATGTGCCGCTCGATGGCGGCGATGGCCGACAGGAACCGCTCGCGGTTGAAGCCATCGCGGTACAACTGGCCGGGCGGCTGGTTGGAGGTGGCGACGATCACCACACCGTGATCGAACAACACCTGGAACAGACGGCCAAGGATAATCGCATCGCCGATATCGCTGACGAACAGTTCGTCGAAACACAACACCCGTATCTCCTCGGCCAACGCCCGGGCCAGGGCCGCGAGCGGGTCAGCGGTGCCATTGAGCTGGAACAGGCGCTGATGAACCCATGCCATGAAATGGTGGAAATGCTGGCGCCGGGCTGGCAATTGCAGGCTGCGATGGAACAGGTCCATCAACCAGGTCTTGCCACGGCCGACCGGGCCCCAGAGGTACAGGCCTTGCGTCGGCTGGCCCTGACGCAGGGCGTCGAAGCAGTCCTGCAACGCAGCCACAGCCGCTGCCTGGGAGGGATCGGCGACGTAGCCACGCTCGGCCAGCGCCTTGTGATAAAGGGATTCAGGGGTCATGCCGCGCATGGTACGCCATCGCGGGGCAAGCCCGCTGCCACAACCTTGCTCCAGGCGAGGGACGATCAGCCCCCTGTCAGCCCCACCCTCAGCAAGGCACCATCCTTGGCATCGGTCAGCACGTACAGATAGCCATCCGGCCCTACCCGAACATCGCGAATCCTCGCCTTCAGGTCACCCAACAGTCTTTCTTCATGCACGACCTTGTCGCCATCGAGCTTCAGCCGGATCAACTCCTGTGTCGCCAGCGCGCCGATGAACAGGCTGTGGTCCCAGGCCTTGAACGTGGGGCTGTCGTAGAACGCCATGCCGCTGATGCCCGGCGACTTTTCCCACACATGATGCGGGTCGGCCATGCCAGCGACATGCTTGCCCTTGGCTTCGGGAATCGGCAGCAACGAATAGTTGATGCCGTGGGTAGCGATCGGCCAGCCATAGTTCTTGCCCGCCTTGGGGATGTTGATCTCGTCGCCGCCACGCGGGCCATGCTCGTGGGTCCAGAGCTTGCCAGTCCAGGGATTCAGCGCCGCGCCCTGCTGGTTGCGGTGGCCGAACGACCAGATCTCCGGGCGTACGTTGTCGCGCCCGACGAAAGGGTTGTCCTTGGGCACCTCGCCGTCGGGCAGGATGCGCACGACCTTGCCCTGTAGCTTGTCCAGGTCCTGCGACGTGGCGCGCTGGTTGTTCTCGCCCAGGGCGATGAACAGGTAGCCGTCACGGTCGAACACCAGCCGCGAGCCGAAATGGTTGCCTTCGGACAGCTTGGGCTGCTGGCGGAAGATCACCGTGAAGTTCTCCAGGCGCGACCGGTCCTGGGTCAGCTGGCCACGGCCGACGGCGGTACCAGCCTTGCCATCGTTGCCCTCCTCGGCATAGGACAGGTAAACGGTTCGATCCTTGGCGAACTCAGGCGAGAGCACCACATCGAGCAGGCCACCCTGGCCCTCGGCCCAGACCTTGGGCACGCCGGACAGCGGCGGCCCGACCTTGCCTTCAGCGTTGACGATGCGCAGGTTGCCGGGGCGTTCGGTGACCAGCATGTCCTTGCCGCCGGGCAGGAATGCCAGCGCCCAGGGATTGCGCAAGCCGTCAGCGACAGTACTGACGGTCAGTCGGCCCTCCTCGCTGGGGTACTGCTGTTCTGCGGCGGCCTGCGCCAGCAGGGGGAACAGGCTGGCGGCGGCCAGGGTGGTCAACCAGATGCGTGGCGTCATGCTCGCTTCCTTCGCAAGGGCTCACGGCACGCGCGGTGAATCGCGTGGTGGGCGGGTGGGTTCCAGGTTCGGGGTCTGCTGTTCGCGGCGCAGGTTTTCGCCGTTGCCGATGCCGCGATTATCGAGTGTGGGAGGTCGCGGGTTGGGTTGCGTGGACGGGCCGCGCACAGGCGGCATTGCCGGCACGCTGCCCTGACGGCTGTTGGGATTGGCGCGCATGATCGGGCTGTTGTACGGGTTGTTGCTGTCGTTGGCGGCAATCAGCGGCGGCGCCAAGGGAGCGGCCTGGAGTGGCAAGGCCAGCAACAGGCCGAGGCCCAGGATTGGCAGTGTGGGATTCATGCTTCACCTCCGGTACGAAAAGGCGCGCTCGAAGGTTGGATAGCCTACGGCGCGCAGGGTTCGACGCAAAAGGATGAATTTGGGTCCTGATGTTTCAGTATGCGCCCCCTGGGGCTGCCATGCAGCCCAATCGCCGGCAAGCCAGCTCCCACACCGTGCGCACCAGCCTTGAGCCCTACGCCTTCCTGTGGTAGTTGGCGTGCCGGCAATTGCCGCAGCGCGGCCCTGGCGTTACCCGGCCCTATCAACCTTGTGCCGCGCCGCATACAGGCACAGCATCTCCATCGCCAGGGTCGCGCCTGCCAGCGCAGTGATATCGGCATGGTCATAGGCCGGCGCCACCTCCACCAGGTCCATGCCCACCAGGTTGATCCCACGCAACCCGCCGAGTATCTCCAGCGCCTGTACCGTGCTCAGGCCGCCACATACCGGCGTGCCGGTGCCGGGTGCGAAGGCCGGGTCCAGGCAGTCGATATCGAAGGTCAGGTACACGGGCCGGTCGCCTACCCGCTGGCGGATGGCAGCGATGATCGCCTCGGTGCCCTGGCGATGCACCTGGCGAGCGTCGAGAATGGCAAAGCCCTGGCTATCGTCGTTGGTGGTGCGCAGGCCGATCTGCACCGAGCGCGACGGGTCCACCAGCCCTTCCCGCGCCGCGTGCCAGAACATCGTGCCATGGTCGATGCGCTGGCCCTCCTCGTCCGGCCAGGTGTCGCTGTGCGCGTCGAAGTGCACCAGCGCCAGCGGGCCATGCCGACGGGCATGGGCCTTGAGCAGCGGATAGCTGATGAAATGGTCTCCGCCCAAGGTGAGCATGGCGCAGCCGGCCTCGAGAATGTGCTCGGCATGCGCCTCGATGCTCTGCGGCACCGAGCGCGGCGTACCGCTATCGAACGCACAGTCGCCGTAGTCGATCACCGCCAGGTGGTCGAACGGATCGAACGCCCAGGGCCAGTGCCTGGCCCAGGCCTGTTGCACCGAGGCGGCGCGGATCGCACGCGGACCGAAGCGCGCGCCGGGCCGATTGCTGGTCGCGGTGTCGAACGGCACGCCGCTGACCACCACGTCGACACCCCGCAAATCGCGGCTGTAGCGACGCCGGGAGAAGCTGGTGATGCCGGCGTAGGTGCTCTCGGCGGCAGTGCCGTAGAGGCTGTCACGGGTGATGGCCTGGTCGTTGTCCTGGGCGAGGTCCACGGTATATCTCCTGTCGTTGTCATTCACTGCCGGCTGCGGAAGGCGGTCCACAGGCGGTTGCGCTGGCGCAGGTCGGCCAGCGCCATGCTGCGGTCGGCGAACAGGCGCTGGCGCACCGCGGCCGGGGGATAGATGTCCGGGTCGTCGCGGATCGCCTCGTCCACCAGCGGCGTGGCGGCCTGGTTGGCGTTGGCGAAGAACAGCGTGTTGGTCAGCGCCGCCACTGAGTCGGGGCGCAGCATGAAGGTGATGAAGGCGCGTGCAGCCTCGGGATGCGGTGCGTCCTTGGGGATTACCAGGTTGTCCTGCCACACCAGTGTGCCCTCACGGGGGATGCGGTAGATCAGCTCGAATGGCTTGCCGGCGCGGCGCGCCTGGTCGGCGGCCATGGCGGCGTCGCCGTTGTAGGTGAGCGCCAGGCACACACTGCCATTGGCCAGGTCATTGATCTGGCGGCCGTTGGCCACGTAGCTGATCGACGGCTGCAGTTGCTGCAACAGCGCCTGGGCTGCGTCCAGGTCGGCCTTGTCCTGGCTGTAAGGGTCCTTGCCCAGGTAGTTGAGGGTCACGCCGATCACTTCCTGTGGCGAGTCCGGCATGGCGATGCCGCAGTCCTTCAGGCGGCTGGCGTACTCAGGCTTGAACAGCAGGTCGAGGCTGTCCAGGGGCACATCGCCCAGGCGCTGGCGCACGGCCTCGACATTCACCCCCAGCCCCAGCGTGCCCCAGGTGTAAGGCACGGCATGGCGGTTGCCGGGGTCGGCCTCGGCCAGCTTGGCCAGCAAGTCCGGGTCGAGGTTGGCATAGCCGGGCATCGCCTGCGCCTCCAGCGGCTGCAGGGCGCCGGCCTTGAGGGCTCGGGCCAACACCGTGGCCGACGGCACCACCACGTCGTAGCCGCTGCCACCGGTGAGCAGCTTGGTCTCCAGCACCTCGGTGGTGTCGAAGGTGTCGTAGCGGACCTTGTAGCCGGTCTCCTTCTCGAAACGCTCCAGGGTCTGCGGGGCGACATAGTCGGCCCAGCTGTACAGGTTGACGACCTTCTCTTCGGCCTGCAGCGGCAGGGCGATCAGCAATGAAAGCAGGCACAACGTCGAACGCATGGCGGACACCTCGGCATAGGGGTGGATGCCGCCAGCATGCCTGTCGGGTTACATTGCAAAAATGGCAACTTTGCGAAGCTGACATTCACCAGGAGCAATGTGATGCTCGGACAATTGCACGACCCGGACCTACACCTGCTGCGGCTGTTCGTCACTGTAGTCGAGGCCGGCGGTTTCAGCGCCGCCCAAGGTGTGCTGGGGCTCAGCCAGCCCAGCATCAGCCAGCAGATGGCGAAACTGGAGACCCGCCTGGGTTATCGCCTATGCAGCCGGGGCAAGGGCGGCTTCCGGCTGACCGAGAAAGGCGAGTTGCTGTTGCAGGCCACCCGCGGCCTGCTGCTGCAGATCGAGCAGTTCCGCCAGCAGGCCAACGGTGTTGCCGGGCGCTTGCTGGGCAGCGTGCGCATCGGCCTGGCCGAGAACCAGGACCGTGACGTCAGCCTGCGCCTGGCCCAGGCCATCGCGCGGTTTCGCCAGCGTGACGAGAGCGTGCGCCTGGAACTGACCAGCGCGCCACCGGCCGAACTCGAACGCTTGCTGCTGGAGCAACGCCTGGACTGCGCCATCAGCTACTTCTCCGGCAACCAGGCGGCGTTCGACTACCTGCCGCTGTTCGAGGAGCGCCAGAGGCTTTACTGCGGCAAGGGGCACGTCTTGTTCACCCAGGCCCAGGTAACCCGCGAGCAGTTGCTCGAGGCCGACCAAGTGAGCCACCCCTATCGTTTTCTCAAACAGGGCGAACTCTTCCAGAGCCGCCACAGCATGGCGGTGGCAGAGCAGATCGACAGCGCCTTGACGTTCATCCTTTCAGGACGACACATCGGCTTTCTACCGTGCCACTGCGCCGCGCCCTGGGAAGCCCAAGGCCTGTTGCGGGCGTTGGATACCGCGCTGGATTTCGTGGTGCCGTTCACCCTGGCCAGGCATCGCGGGCAAACACCCGGCGAGGCGCAGCAAGCCTTCATGGAAGACCTGCGCATGACATTCGGCTCGCGCTAGGCCCGGAACGTCGGCAGGCCCCGCTTTCATCACCACCGCGCATTTGCGACACTGCCGACTCGCCCGCGCCACGAGGCCTTGATCACCATGTATGCCCGCGTCTGCCTGATCCTGCTGCTGACCCTTGGCCTGAATGCCTGCGCCCTGTTCCAGGGTCGCGACCCGCTGAACATCAGCGTGATCGGCATCGATACCCTGCCCGGCCAGGACCTGGAGCTGCGCATGGCCGTGAAGATCCGCGTGCAGAACCCCAACGAAACCCCGGTGGATTTCAACGGCATCGCCCTCAACCTGGAGGTCAACGACCAGCCCCTGGCGGCCGGGGTGAGCGACCAGCGCGGGCATATCGGCCGCTACGACGAAGCGGTGCTGGTGGTGCCGGTGAGCGTCACCGCCTTCGCCTTCCTGCGCCAGGCCTACGGCCTGAGCCGGGTGGACTCGCTGCAGGGCCTGCCCTATGTATTGCGCGGCAAGCTGGCGGGAGGGCCGCTCGGTACCGTGCGCTTTACCGACAAAGGCAAGCTCGACCTGCCAACGGCCGCAGGCACTGCCTGGTAATCAGCTTTACCGGCAGGCTGGCAGATCACTCACCTGCGCCGGATGAACCGACGAAACGTACTCCGGGCCGCGGACGCTCGTCCACGCTGAGCTCGAACACATCCGGCCGCGCATAGTGGCCGACCACGTCGAAGTCGTAGCGCGCACGCACCAGTTCATCGGTATCGACCTCGGCGCAAAGCAGGCCACGCTCGCCCACCAGCGGCCCGGCCAGTACCTCCCCAAGTGGGCCGACGATCACGCTGCCGCCGTTGATCAATGGCCGTTCGGCCGGCCAGTTGGCCACCTCCAGGCCCAGTGCGGCGGGCGAATCCTGCACCTGGCAGGCGCTGATGACAAAGCAGCGCCCCTCGGCGGCGATATGGCGCATGCTCACCTGCCAAAGCTCGCGCTCGTCCACTGTCGGCGCGCACCACAGTTGCACACCCTTGGCGTACATCGCAGTGCGCAGCAGCGGCATGTAGTTCTCCCAGCACACTGCCGCGCCGATGCGCCCGGCACGGCTTTCGATTACCGGCAGTGTGGAGCCGTCGCCCTTGCCCCAGATCAGCCGCTCGGTACCGGTGGGCATCAGCTTGCGGTGCTTGGCCACCAGGCCGGTGTGCGGCTCGAAGAACAGCACCGTGCAATACAGGGTATTGCCGCTGCGCTCGATCACGCCGATCACCAGGCTCGCTCCGGTACGCGCCGACAAGCCGGCCAAGGTGTCGGTCTCGGGCCCCGGTACATCAATGGCATTGGCGAAATAGCGGGCGAAGGCTTCACGCCCCTCGGGCAGGCGATAGCCGAGCTGGGTGCCGAACCCTTCGCCTTTCGGATAGCCACCGAGCAAGGCCTCGGGCATCACCACCAGGCTGGCGCCGACATCATGGATGGCCTGCTCGTAGTCGAGGATCTGCGCCAGGGTGGCGGCCTTGCCGCCAGGCAGGGAACCGATCTGCAGGGCGGCGACGATGGACTTGGGCATCGAGGGAACTCCAGTCTGGAAGGTCTGTTGGATTCTCCAGCGCAGGCGTTCGGGGTGTTCGCCTGGCTCAGCGGTTGGCGCTGGCGGCGGCCATCATCTTGTTCACTTCGCTGCGCACCAGCTGGTTGAACTCCGGCGGCGACATGCCGTCGAGTTCGGCACGTACCCATTCCGCCCACTTGCCCTTGCGCCGCGGCTTCTCTGCGATCAGTCGCGCCGCCTCGCCCTTGGCCTTGCCCAGGTTGTTCTGCCAGTAGTCGAACAAGCGGGCCTTTTCTGCCTCGATCTGCGCCCGTTCCTGGAAGCTCATGTTGGCCAGATTGAAACTCATCGGGTATTACCTGCCGCTGGAAAATGGGCGCTATCTTACACTGCGTCGACGCGCCACCGGTACGCCACTGCAACTTTCCCGTCACCGTGGCATCCACTGTTCAACGCCCAACCCTTCACGAGGATGTGTACATGGCCAGGAAAACCGCTGCGCAAGGCAACAACGACCAGATCAAGGATCAGGTGTTCAGCGAACTGCAGGCATTGATCGAGGAATCCGAGAAGCTGCTCAGCGACAGCGCGTCGCTGGTCGGCGAGGAAGCCGAAGGCATGCGCGCGCAGTTGGGGCTCAAGTTGCGCCAGGCGCGCGATGCCACCAGCCGCCTGGGCCAGAAGGCGCAGCCGGTGGTCGAGGCGACACAGGAGTATATCGGAGGCCACCCCTGGCAGACCGTGGCGATTTCCGCAGGCTTCGGCCTGGTGGTCGGGTTGCTGCTCGGTCGCCGGCAATAACTCAGGCGGCTTGCGCCTGGGGAATGCCGCTGTGGAAGCGCAGTTCCTGGTCGGGCGAGGTGATCAGCCCGACCTCCGCTTCGCGCACCTGCTCCACAACCCTGGCAATGTCCGCTTCGTCGCCATACTGGTGAGCCAGCTTCAGATAACCTTGATAGTGTCGCGCCTCGCTTTTGAGCAGGCCGTGATAGAAGGTACCCAGCTCCTCGTCCAGGTGCGGCACCAGGGCGGCGAAGCGTTCGCAGCTGCGCGCCTCGATGAAAGCCCCCACTACCAGGGTGTCCACCAGCTTCACCGGCTCGTGCGCCCGCACCAGCCGCCGCAGCCCAGAGGCATAGCGCCCTGCCGACACCGGCCGTAGCGGCACGCCGCGGCGCTTCATCAGACGCAGCACTTGCTCGTGGTGCACCAGTTCCTCGCGGGCCAGGCGCGACATCATGTTGATCAGGTCGAGATGGGTGTTGTACTTGGCGATCAGGCTCAGCGCCGTGCTGGCGGCCTTGAACTCGCAATTCTTGTGATCGATCAGCAGGGTTTCCTGGTCGGCCAGTGCCGCCTCGATCCAGGCGTCAGGGGTGCGGCAACCCAGGAAGGCATCGATTTCAGGAATCAGGGACATGGTACTCACAATCACACGGGACATCGGCGGGACCGGCGATTATACCGGCGGCGGTGGCGAGCGCCAGTGACTATGCTTGATGCAGATCAACCGGCAACAGCCGCCGCGCCGTCTATAGTCAGGCATTGGTCGCCATCCGCGAAAGGAGTTCACGTCCATGCAAGCCGTGCGCAGCATCCTCGTCGTCCTCGACCCCGAGCACGCCCATAGCCGGGCCCTGACCCGGGCCAAACTGATTGCCGGGGTGACCGGTGCGCGCCTGCACCTGCTGATGTGCGACAAGAAGCAGGACCACAGCGCGCTGTTGAGCCTGCTAAGCAGCCAGTTGCATGATGATGGCTACGACAATGTCACCCATGAACAGAAGTGGAAGGACAACCTGCACCAGTCGATCATCCATGTGCAGCAAGCGGAAGGCTGTGAACTGGTGATCAAGGAGCACCGCCCGGAAAACCCCTTGCGCAAGGCATTGCTGACCCCCAGTGACTGGAAGCTGCTGCGCGCGTGCCCCTGCGCGGTGCTGATGGTCAAGAGCGAACGCCCCTGGACCGGCGGCGTGATCCTGGCGGCGGTGGATGTGGGCAACCAGGACGAGGCCCATCGTCTGTTGCACGCCAGCATCATCGATCACGGCTATGACATCGCCAGCCTGGCCAAAGGCCAACTGCACGTGATCAGCGCCCATCCATCGCCGATGCTGTCGGCTTCCGACCCGGTCTATCAGCTCACGGAGACCATCGAGAAACGCTATCGCGAGGCGTGCACGGCGTTCCAGGCGGAATTCGATATTACCGATGACAGGCTGCATATCGCCGAAGGACCGGCCGACGTACTGATTCCCTATACCGAGAAGAAACTTGACGCTGTGGTGACCATCCTCGGCACCGTGGCCCGCACCGGCATCTCCGGGGCGCTGATCGGCAACACGGCGGAAGTGGTCCTGGATGCGCTGGAAGGCGATGTGCTGGTACTCAAGAGCGAAGAGGCCACGGCACACCTGGCTGAGCTGGCACGTGGCTGAACCAGCGCCCCAAACAGGTGCAATAGATCTAGTGTGGTGTTTCACAAATAACGACCATAACTCGCGGCGCTTTTTGCGCTCATGCAGCGTTGTCGCTCCTCGCCGTAGCTGGGCTACGACTCGTCGCGACGCCTTGCCTGAGCGCAAAAGTCGCTCGCGATTTATTGGTCGTATTTGCAAAACACCACACTAGAATAGGCCGCCTCTCCAGCCACAGAAGCAGCACCATGGACATCGATCAGGCCCGCACCTTCCTGGAAATCGTCCGCTGCGGCAGCCTGGTCGCCGCGGCTGAACGGCTGTTCGTCTCGCAGACGGCAATCAGCGCCCGTGTGCAGCGCCTGGAGCAGCAACTGGGCTGCCAGCTGTTGGTACGCAGCCGCAACGGCGCCAGCCTGACCGCTGACGGCGAGGCCTTCGTCAGCTATGCCAACCAGCTGGTGCAGACCTGGGAGGCGGCGCGCCGTGACCTGCCGCTGCCCCAGGGCTGCCAGCTGGTGCTGCATGTGGGCGCCGAAGTGAGCCTGGGCAATCCGATGCTGCTCGACTGGGTCAGCGCCTTGCACAAGGGCCTGCCCAGCCATGCCATCCGCAGCGAGGTCAGCGATGGCGAAGCACTGCTGCGCAAGGTGGAGATGGGCTTGCTCGACGCCGCGCTGGTCTACCAGCCGACCTATGGTCCTGGCCTGCAAGTCGAGCAATTGATGGAAGAGAAGCTGATCCGTGTGCGCCGGGTCGATGCGCCCGATCCGTACATCTACATCGACTGGGGCGAAGCTTTCCGCCGCCAGCACGACGCCGCCCTGCCCGAGCTGTCGCGCCCGGCCCTGAGCTTCAACCTCGGGCCCCTGGCCCTGCAGTTCATTCTCGAGCACGGCGGCAGCGGCTATTTCCGCACCCGGGTGGTCCAGGCCTACCTGCAAAGCGGGGTGTTCGAGCGCGTGCCCCAGGCGCCGGAGTTCACCTACCCGACCTTCCTGGTGCATGCCCGCGAGCGCGACAGCGAGGCGTTGCAGCAGGCCTTCAGCGTGTTGCGCCGGCTGGTGGCCGCTGGCGAAAGCGACTGGTCACAGCGCTGGGACCCGGTGATCTGAGCCCTGCGCCGCGGCAGTGAGCAGGTGCCGCTTGAGGCCGGCGATCAGGTCGGTCTGGGTGATCACCCCCACCAGCTTTTCATCGTCGAGCACCGGCAGGCAGTGCAGCCCCTGCTCACTGAGCAACGGCAACAGGCGCTCCAGCGGATGCTGGCTGCCGACGCTGACCACCCGACGGCTCATCACCTGTTCCAAGCGCACCACCTTGCGCCGGAACAGGCCACGCCAGCTGAAACGCCCACGCGCCATGGCCGGGCCGACCAGGTCGCTGAGGCTGACGACCCCCACCAAGCGCCCCTCTTCCAGTACCGGCAGGGTCTTGAGGTGATGGCCGGACAGCAGCTTCCAGGCCTGTTCGAGGGTGGTGCGCGGCGTTGCCCACTGCACGTCGCGGGACATCACCGAGCTGGCGGTGATGCCGCCCAGGCTACGGTGCAGGGCGTGTTGCTCGGTGGCCAGGATGATCCGCTCCAGCTCGTCACGGGTGACATCGACGAACTCGCCGATCTCCTCCAGGGCCTGGTCCAGGTCTGTGGCGCAGATGCCGACCCGCTCGCCCGGCAGCGCGTCGTGGGTGTGGTGCAGGTCGCGGCGCGGGGTCGCGCCCTTGGGGTAGCGCACGCCGGTCAGGCGGTTGTAGAGCACGGCCACGCCGACCAGGATCAGCGCATTGAGCAATACCGGCTCGAGCAGGTGGTCACCCATGGCCACCAACCCTGGGTCGGCCAGCACGGCGCTGGCCGCCACGCCGCCACCGGGCGGGTGCAGGCAGCGCAGCAGGCACATCGCCAGGATGGCGATGCCCAACGCCGCGGCCGCGACCCACAACCCATCGCCGAATGCGTGACGCATGGCCAGGCCCACGGCAGCCGCCAACGCATAACTGCCCAGTACGGGCCAGGGCTGGGCCAACGGGCCCGAGTGCACGGCGAACACCAGCACCGCCGAGGCTGCCAGCGGCCCCAGCAAATGCAGGGCGATCGATGGCCCATAGGCCAGGCTGCACAGGTAACCCGCAAGAAACAGTCCAAGCAGCGCGCCTAGGCCTGCTCGCAACCATTCTCGGGGAGGGATGTTCAGGGGCGCCGGCAGCAGGCGCTGCAGGCGGGATTCGGGACGCGAGACAGACATCGAGGTGATTTTGATCGTGTTCTTCTGATTGTAAAAAGAAAGCCCAGCGCGACCGGCCTGGGCCCTGTGTTGCGCAATGCAGTGGCGCAAGGGGCTCCGTCCTTGGAGAGATGGAAACCGCAAGGTTTCGTGGCCGGCATTGTGCCGGGCGCGGGTGGCGCTGGGCCAATTCAAAAAACTGCGGCTGTACTGCAATTTTTTTGCAGGCTTGATCCGGTTCCTCGGCAGGAACGGATTGATTCAGCGGACCTTGCGGGGCAGCTCGATACTCACTCGCAACCCGCCCAGTGGGCTTTCCAGCAGCGCAACGCGCCCACCCCAGGCCTCGACGATGTCGCGCACGATGCCCAGCCCCAGGCCATGGCCATCGACCTGCTCGTCCAGCCGCGAGCCGCGCTCGAGCACTTGCAGGCGTTGCGCCTCAGGGATGCCCGGGCCATCGTCATCGACCATCAACTGGTAGCCCTCGGTGGTGGGCGCGATGCCCAGGCGCACCTCGCTGTCGGCCCATTTGCAGGCGTTGTCCAGCAGGTTGCCGAGCAGCTCCAGTAAATCCTCGCGGTCCCAGGGCAGCAACAGGCCGGGCGGCGCGTCGCGTTCGAGCAGCAAGCCTTCACCATGGATCATCCCCAGCGTCGCCAGCAGCCCGGGCAGTTCAGCGTCACAATCGAACTGCGCGCCAGGCAAGGCATCGCCGGCCAGGCGCGCGCGGTTGAGTTCGCGGGCGAGGCGTTGCTGGATCTGCTCCAGTTGCTCGCGCATCTGCGCGCGCACCTCGGGCAGCGCCTGCAGGCGTTCGCTGGCAGCCAGGCTGATCAGCACCGCCAGCGGCGTTTTCAAGGCATGACCGAGGTTGCCCAAGGCATTGCGCGAACGACGCAGGCTGTCTTCGGTATGAGTCAGCAGGTGGTTGATCTGGTCCACCAGCGGTTGCAGTTCGCTGGGCACTTCGGCGTCCAGTTGCGAGCGCTGGCCCTGCTGCAACTGGGCGATCTGCTGGCGCGCCCGCTCCAGCGGGCGCAACGAGCGGGTCACGGTGAGGCGTTGCAGCACCAGTACCAATATCAACGCTACCAGCCCCAGGCCCAGGCCGATCTGTTGCATGCGTCGAAAGCCCTCACGCACCGGTGAGTAGTCCTGGGCCACGCTGATTGAGATGTCCTGGCCGAGCCGCCGGTAGTCCCCGCGATAGGCCAGCAGTTGCTGGCCGTCGGGACCGAGTTCGTGGCCATCGTCCAGGCCGGGCTTGCCAGGCTTGGGCATGTCCATGTCCCATAACGATCGGGAGCGCCAGGTACCCTGGTCGAAATCAATACGGAAGTAGTAGCCCGAGAACGGCTGCTGGTAGGCTGCCGACAGCCGTCGCTCGTCCAACTGCAGGCCGGACGGACCACGCACCAGCGCCACCAGCAGGTTTTCGCTTTCCTTGCGCAGGCCAGCTTCCAGGTAACGCTGCAGGCCCGCCTCGAACAGCCACAGGGTCAACTGCGCCAGGGCCAGCCCAACCACTACCAGTACCGCCACCAGGCCCAGGCTCAGGCGCGCCTGGATCGACTTCACGCGGCGCTCCCGGCATACACGTAGCCCTGGCCGCGGCGGGTCTCGATCACGCTGCGCCCCAGTTTGCGCCGCAGGTGGTTGACGTGCACTTCCAGCACATTGGAATCACGCTCGGTTTCCCCGTCGTAAAGGTGCTCGGCCAGGTGGCTCTTGGACAGCACCTGCCCCGGATGCAGCATGAAATAGCGCAACAGGCGGAACTCGGCGGCGGTGAGCTGGACATCGACACCCTCACGGCTCACGCACTGGCGCGACTCGTCCAGATGCAGGCCGGCCGCTTCCAGTTTCGGCTGGTTGGCCAGCCCCTTGGCCCGGCGCAACAGGGCCTGGATGCGCAGTTGCAGCTCCTCGGGGTGGAAAGGCTTGCTCAGGTAGTCGTCGGCCCCGGCCTTGAGTCCCTCGATACGCTCGGCCCAGGAGCCACGGGCGGTGAGGATCAGCACCGGGGTGGCCAGACCGCTCGCGCGCCATTGCCCCAGTACTTCGAGCCCCGGCAGCCCAGGCAGGCCCAGATCGAGGATGATCAGGTCGTAGGGTTCGCTCTGGCCCTGGTACACCGCATCGCGGCCATCGGCCAGCCAGTCCACGGCATAACCCTGGCGCTGCAGGGTGGCGGTCAGTTCATCGGCCAGGGGGACATTGTCCTCGACAAGCAGCAGGCGCATTCAGTCGTCTTCCTCGTCTTTGAGCAGCGCGCCGGTGCGGGCGTCGAGCTTGATCTCGCGCACCACGCCTGCCGGGGTCAGCAGTTCGACCTCGTACTCGTAGCGCTCGTGCTTCTCTTCCAGTTCCGCCTCCAGCAGCCGTGCCCCGGGGTAACGCCCCAGGGCGGCTTCGAGCAATTGCTCCAGTGGCAGGATGATGCCCTTTTGCCGAAGCTCCAGGGCTTCATCCTGGTCCAGGTCGCGCGCGGCGGCCAGCGAACAGACGGTCAACAGGGCCAAGGCCAGGTAGCGTGCCGTTCGCGGTAGTGCAGGCATCAGTTGTCTCGCTCGTCCTTCAGGACTTCACCGGTCTTGGCGTCCAGGGCCACGTCCCATTCGACGTTCTGGGCATCACGCAGGTCGACCTTGTAGATGTAGCGGCCGTACTCATCCTCGAGCTCCGAGTCGGTCACGGTGGCGCCGGGGTGCTTGGCCACGGCGGCGGCCTTCAGATCGTCCAGCGACTTGATGGTCTTGGCGTTCACCAGCTTGACCACTTCATCGGGCTGCACATCCTTGGCGAAGGCGGCATTGGCACCGAAAGCGAGGGCGGCGGCGGTGAACAGGGCAGTCAAAGTTTTCATGAGGTTCTCTCCTGCGAGATGTGCAATTTGTCTACGGGGTTAAGATTAACCACCGGTCCTTAACTCAACCTGAAAACAGCTGGCCGCATGATAGCGCAGCTTGCGGCCTTGTCGCGGCCACGTGGGGCGGTGATGGCATCGCCGCCTCGCGATAAAGCCCTATACTGCCCGCCTGCCCTGCCCGAGACCCCGCCATGAGCGCCATCCACATCAAGTACCCCGCCCTGACCTTCAAGGCCGGCCAGCGCGCCTTGCGGCAAATTCGCGAGCGCGGCCTGCTGGCCGCCGATGTCGGCGTGCTGCCGGGCGCCGCCGGTGGCCCCAAGCCCTTGGGAATCCAGGGCCTGGACCTGGCGCTGTTCGGTGAATGGCTGCCGACGGCACCACGGCAACGGGCATTGATCGGCGCCTCGATCGGCTCCTGGCGTTTCGCCAGTGCCTGCCTCGACGACCCGGTGGCCGGCATCCGACGCCTGGGCGAGCTGTATACCGAGCAGGATTTCGCCAAGGGCGTGACCCCCAGGGAAATCAGCCAGAGCTGCCAACGCATGCTCGACGACCTGCTGCAGGGCCGCGATGGGCAGATCCTCGCCAACCCGCACTATCGCCTGAACATCCTGGTGGTGAAGAGCCACGGCCAACTCGCCCACGACCAGCGCGCACGCCTGGGGGTGGGGCTGGGCTCGGTGATCGCCAGCAACCTGCTGGGCCGCTCGCGCCTGGCGCGGCACTTCGAGCGGGTGATCCTGCACGATGAACGTGCCGCGCCGCCGCTGGAGGCGCTCACCGACTTCCCCTCGCGCAGCCTGCCGCTGGACCTGGCCAACCTGCGCCACGCCCTGCTCGCCTCGGGCTCGATCCCGATGGTCATGGAGGGTGTGCGCGACATCCCCGGCGCGGGTGCCGGCACCTACCGCGACGGCGGCTTGCTCGACTACCACCTGGACCTGCCCTACCGGGGCGACGACCTGGTGCTCTACCCGCACTTCACCGACAAGGTGGTGCCCGGCTGGTTCGACAAGGCCCTGCCCTGGCGCAAGGGCAATGCCACACGCCTGCAGAATGTGTTGCTGATGACCCCGTCGCCGCAGTACCTCGCCGCCCTGCCCTACGGCAAGCTGCCGGATCGCAACGACTTCAAGCGTTTCATGGGCGATGCGCCGAGCCGCAAGCGCTACTGGTACAAGGCCATCGCCGAAAGCCGGCGCCTGGGCGACGAACTGCTGGAGCTGATCGCCACCGGGCGGTTGCAGGATCAGTTGCAAGCCTTGTAGCGGGCATGCTGGTAGACTGCGCGCATCGTTGATTCACACAGAGTTATGCCAGCGTGGAAATCTTTAAGGAATTTACCTTCGAATCGGCTCACCGCCTGCCCAACGTCCCGGCCGGGCACAAGTGCGGCCGCCTGCATGGCCATTCGTTCAAGGTCGCCCTGCACCTGACCGGCCCGCTCGATCCGCACACCGGCTGGATCCGCGACTTCTCCGAGATCAAGGCGATCTTCAAGCCGATCTACGAGCAACTGGACCATAACTACCTGAACGATATTCCCGGGCTGGAAAACCCCACCAGCGAAGTGATCGCCAAGTGGATCTGGGATCAGGTCAAGCCGCTGCTGCCGGAACTGTCGAAGGTGCGCATCCACGAGACCTGCACCAGCGGCTGCGAGTACACCGGCGACTGATCGAGCATCTGCATGGGCCCTATCGCTGGCAAGCCAGCTCCCACAGGTCTTGCGCACGTTCTTAAGACAGCGCGGAACCTGTGGGAGCTGGCTTGCCAGCGATGAGGGCAACGCTTATTTCTGATCTGCCGCCAAAGCATCACGCAAGAAGCTCGGGGCGATATAGCGCTGGTAATGCGCCTCGGAAAGCAAAAAGAATTCCCGGTCGATGGCGTCGCGCAGCTGTGGCAGCTCCCAGTCGCGGAACTCCGGCAGCAAGGCCATCCCGTAGGCCTCCAGGTCGCGAATCATCCGCGCCCCGCGGGCGATCAGCTGGTAGGCCCAGCAATATTCCGACTGCTGTGCCACATAGCGGATCGAACGCTGTTCGAGCTGCTCGCGCAAGCGCGCTTTGTCGAACACTTCCAGCTTGGCCATCATCACCTGCACCAGCAGTTGCTCCAGGCGCAGCCACACGGCGCGCTTCTGCTCGTCGTCGTAGCCGTTCCAGTGGATCACTTCGTGGTGGAAGCGCTTGCAGCCGCGGCACACCAGGTCTCCATACACGGTGGAGCAGAGGCCGACGCAAGGCGTCTTGATGGATTGGTTGGACATGTAAAAACAACGGCTTGGCGGTGGAACACGCCCCCATGTTAGCCCTTTGTCTAACCAGGGTCACCCGTTAAAGTCTTCTTCGCCGCCTTACTTTCGGCTAATTTTTGCCGTAGAATCACTCCGCCTTTTCAAGGCAACCATGTCCGTTGGAAGCTGTTTTCAAAGCGTCACGAGCACAGTTCATCCGGTAGAACGGCGTTGGCCCTGTCCATGCTAGCGCATGGCCACGGCCAACCCCTCATCAGCCTTCCGTTCTACAGGCGTAAAACTTTGAAAACAGCTTCTGTAAGGATTCTCTGCGACCCTGGCTTGCCGGCTCAAAAAGCCGTCTTCAGCGCATGGGTGCAGGAGAATGCTGGATGAGCGTCCCGGACTCCCTTTAGGGACCACTGATGAGGGTAATAACTGTGCTTGAAGCCTACCGCAAACATATCGAAGAGCGTGCCGCTCTGGGTATCGTGCCCCAGCCGCTGAACGCCGAACAAACTGCAGGCCTGGTCGAGCTGCTGAAAAACCCGCCGGCCGGCGAAGAAGCCTTCCTCGTAGACCTGATCACCAACCGCGTTCCGCCAGGAGTCGACGAAGCCGCCTACGTCAAGGCCGCTTTCCTCTCCGCTGTCGCCAAGGGTGAAGCCAAGTCGCCACTGATCGACCGCAAGCACGCCACCGAGCTGCTGGGTACCATGCAGGGCGGCTACAACATCGAAACGCTGGTCGCGCTGCTGGACGACGCCGAACTGGGCGCCGTCGCGGCCGAACAGCTCAAGCACACCCTGCTGATGTTCGATGCCTTCCACGACGTGGCCGAAAAAGCCAAGGCGGGCAATGCCCACGCCAAGGCCGTGCTGGAATCCTGGGCTGCCGGCGAGTGGTTCACCTCGCGCCCGGCGATCGCCGACAAGTACACCCTGACCGTGTTCAAGGTGCCTGGCGAAACCAACACCGACGACCTGTCCCCTGCCCCGGACGCCTGGTCGCGCCCAGACATCCCGCTGCATGCCCTGGCCATGCTGAAGATGGCCCGCGACGGCATCGAGCCTTCGCAGCCTGGTTCGGTCGGCCCGCTGGCGCAGATCGAAGCGGTCAAGGCCAAGGGCTTCCCGGTCGCCTACGTCGGTGACGTGGTCGGTACTGGTTCCTCGCGTAAATCGGCCACCAACTCGGTGCTGTGGTTCTTCGGCGACGACATCCCGTACGTGCCGAACAAGCGCGCCGGTGGCTTCTGCTTCGGCACCAAGATCGCTCCGATCTTCTACAACACCATGGAAGACGCCGGCGCCCTGCCGATCGAATTCGACTGCACCAACCTGGGCATGGGCGACGTCATCGACGTTTACCCTTACAAAGGTGAAGTACGCCGTCACGGCAGCGACGAACTGGTCACCAACTTCGAGCTGAAAACCGAAGTGCTGCTGGACGAAGTCCGCGCTGGCGGTCGTATCCCGCTGATCGTCGGCCGTGGCCTGACCGAGAAAGCGCGTGCCGAGCTGGGCCTGGCCCCTTCCGACCTGTTCAAGAAGCCTGAGCAACCTGCTGCTTCGACCAAAGGCTTCACCCTGGCGCAGAAGATGGTCGGCCGCGCCTGCGGTCTGCCGGAAGGCCAGGGCGTGCGCCCAGGTGCCTACTGCGAGCCGAAGATGACCACCGTCGGCTCCCAGGACACCACTGGCCCGATGACTCGCGACGAGCTGAAAGACCTGGCGTGCCTGGGCTTCTCCGCCGACCTGGTGATGCAGTCGTTCTGCCACACCGCGGCCTATCCGAAGCCGATCGACGTCACCACCCACCACACCCTGCCAGACTTCATCCGCACCCGTGGCGGCGTGTCGCTGCGCCCGGGCGACGGCATCATCCACAGCTGGCTGAACCGCATGCTGATGCCTGACACCGTCGGCACCGGTGGCGACTCGCACACCCGCTTCCCGATCGGTATCTCGTTCCCGGCAGGCTCGGGCCTGGTGGCCTTCGCCGCCGCCACCGGCGTCATGCCGCTGGACATGCCGGAGTCGATCCTGGTGCGCTTCAAGGGCAAGCTGCAGCCTGGCATCACCCTGCGTGACCTGGTCCATGCCATCCCTTACTACGCCATCCAGAAAGGCCTGCTGACCGTCGAGAAGAAAGGCAAGAAGAACGCCTTCTCCGGCCGCATCCTGGAGATCGAAGGCCTCAACGACCTGACCGTCGAGCAAGCCTTCGAGCTGTCCGACGCCTCGGCCGAACGCTCCGCCGCCGGTTGCACCATCAAGCTGCCGGAGAAGGCCATCGCCGAGTACCTGCAGTCCAACATCACCCTGCTGCGCTGGATGATCGGCGAAGGCTACGGCGATGCCCGTACCCTGGAGCGCCGCGCCCAGGCCATGGAAGCCTGGCTGGCCAAGCCTGAGCTGCTGTCGGCCGACGCCGATGCCGAATACGCCGAAATCATCGAAATCGACCTGGCCGACGTCAAGGAGCCTGTGCTCTGCGCGCCGAACGACCCGGACGACGCCCGCCTGCTGTCCTCGGTACAGGGCGAGAAGATCGACGAAGTGTTCATCGGTTCGTGCATGACCAACATTGGTCACTTCCGCGCCGCCGGCAAGCTGCTGGACAAGGTCAAGGGCGGTATCCCGACCCGTCTGTGGCTGGCCCCGCCAACGAAGATGGACGCCCACCAGCTGACCGAAGAAGGCTACTACGGCATCTACGGCAAGGCCGGCGCGCGCATGGAAATGCCAGGCTGCTCGCTGTGCATGGGTAACCAGGCACGTGTACAGACCGGTTCGACCGTGGTCTCCACCTCGACCCGTAACTTCCCGAACCGTCTGGGCGACGCCACCAACGTGTACCTGGCCTCGGCCGAGCTGGCTGCTGTCGCTTCGATCATCGGCAAGCTGCCGACCGTTGAAGAGTACATGCAGTACGCCAAGGACATCGACAGCATGGCTGCCGACGTCTACCGCTACCTGAGCTTCGACCAGATCGCCGAGTTCCGCGAAGCCGCGGCCAACGCCAAGATCCCGGTGGTTCAGGCGTAAGCAGCTGCAAGTGGTAAGTTACAAGCGGTAAGAAGAAGCCCCGGTAGAGATACCGGGGCTTTTTTGTTAGAGCCGCCGGCCTCATCGCTGGCAAGCCAGCTCCCACAAGATCGCGCAGTGCTCAAGGTCTGCGCTAAACCTGTGGGAGCTGGCTTGCCAGCGATGAGGCCGCAACAGACAACATCAAATCACGAACAGATCGACAAACCTGTGCACGGGCATGGCCTCCAGCCTCGCCTGGTCCTTGCACAACGCCACGATTTCCTCACAGCGCTGGCGCACGTAGCGCGTCGCCAGGTTCTCCTTGAACTTCGCCTCCAGCAACGGCATCCCCTCCTTCCGCCGGCGTCGATGCCCGATCGGGTACTCCACCACCACCTGCGGCGTGTGACTGCCATCCTTGAAGAACACCTGCACGCCATTGGCAATGGAACGCTTGTCGGCCTCCAGGTACTCACGGCTGAAGCGCGGCTCCTCGACGATCACCATCTTCTCGCGCAGGCGGTCGATGCTCGGGTGCGCGGCATGGAAGGCATCTTCGTAGTGCTCGGCCACCAGGTCACCGAATATCAACGGCACCGCCGTCATGTATTGCAGGCAGTGGTCGCGGTCCGCGGCATTGGCCAGCGGCCCTTCCTTGGAAATGATGCGGATCGCCGATTCGTGGGTGGTGATGACGATGCGGTCTATCTCGTGCAGGCGGTTGCGCACCTGCGGGTGCAGGATCACCGCAGCTTCGCAGGCCGTCTGGGCATGAAATTCGGCGGGGAAGCTGATCTTGAACAGCACGTTTTCCATCACATAGCTGCCCAGCGGCTGCGGCAGGCGCAGTTCACGCCGCGCCTCGGGCTTGAGCGCCAGGTCCTTGTTGGTGTGGCTGAACGACACGTCGTAGAACCCCCACTGCCTGGCGGTCAGCGCACCGGGCACACCCATCTCGCCGCGCAGCGCGATATCGGCCAGGCGCACGCCACGACTGGAGGCATCCCCCGCCGCCCACGACTTGCGCGAGCCGGCGTTGGGCGCATGACGGTAGGTGCGCAGGGCCTGGCCATCGACGAAGGCGTGAGAGAGTGCCGAAAGCAATTGTTCGCGGCTGGCGCCCATGAGCTTGGCACACACTGCTGTCGAGGCGACCTTGACCAACAGCACATGGTCCAGGCCAACCCGGTTGAAGGAGTTCTCCAGCGCCAGCACGCCCTGGATCTCGTGGGCCATGACCATGGCATCGAGCACCTCACGCATGGCCAGGGGCGCCTCGCCATTGGCCACGCGCTTTTGCGACAGGTGATCGGTGACCGCCAGGATGCCACCAAGGTTGTCCGAAGGATGGCCCCACTCCGCCGCCAGCCAGGTGTCGTTGTAGTCCAGCCAGCGGACGATGCAGCCGATGTCCCAGGCCGCCTTGACCGGATCGAGGCGGTAGCTGGTGCCTGGCACGCGGGCGCCGTGGGGGACAATCGTGCCTTCGACCAACGGCCCCAGGTGCTTGGTGCATTCGGGAAAGCGCAGGGCCAAAAGGCCGCAGCCCAGGGTGTCCATCAGGCAGTGGCGGGCGGTGTTCAGCGCCTCGGAGGACTCGACGCGGTAGCCGAGCACATAGTCGGCGAGGGTCTGCAGGACCTGGTCGTAGTCGGGACGGGTGTTGAGGTCTACATTTGCGCTCATTCGTGGCTCCTTGATAACAGGGGCCGCAAAGCGGCCCCGCTCAACGAATGCCGAGCACTACTGATGCCTTAGAAACTATCACCGGGCACGCGCACCCAGCCCTCCATCAGCACCCGAGCGCTTCGGCTCATGATTGCCTTGGTCACGGTCCATTGCCCGTCCACCTGACGCGCCTCGGCCCCGACCCGCAGTGTCCCGGACGGATGGCCGAAACGCACGGCACTTCGTTCTCCGCCACCGGCAGCCAGGTTGACCAGCGTCCCGGGAATCGCCGCGGCGGTACCGATGGCCACCGCTGCGGTGCCCATCATCGCGTGGTGCAGCTTGCCCATCGACAGCGCACGCACCAGCAAGTCGATCTCTTCGGCAGGCACGGCTTTGCCACTGGAGGCAGTGTAGGTGCTCGGCGCCGCGACGAACGCCACTTTCGGCGTGTGCTGGCGCCCGGCGGCCTGATCGATATGTTCGATCAGCCCCATGCGCACGGCACCATGGGCACGGATGGTCTCGAAACGCTGCAACGCGGCGGCATCGCCGTTGATGGCGTCCTGCAACTCGCTGCCGGTATAGCCGATATCAGCGGCATTGACGAAGATGGTCGGGATACCGGCATTGATCAGGGTCGCCTTGAAGGTACCGACGCCCGGCACCTCGAGGTCGTCGACCAGGTTGCCGGTGGGGAACATCGCCCCGCCTCCGCCCTCCTCGTCGGCGGCCGGGTCAAGGAACTCCAGCTGCACCTCGGCGGCCGGGAAGGTCACGCCGTCGAGCTCGAAAGCACCGGTTTCCTGCACCTCGCCCTCGGTGATAGGCACATGGGCGATGATGGTCTTGCCGATATTGGCCTGCCAGATCCGCACGGTAGCGATGCCGTTGCGTGGAATGCGGCTTGCATCGACCAGACCGCCACTGATGGCGAACGAGCCGACCGCCGCGGACAGGTTGCCGCAGTTGCCGCTCCAGTCGACGAAGGCCTTGTCGATCGAGACCTGGCCGAACAGGTAGTCGACGTCGTGGTCGGGCTTGATGCTTTTAGACAGGATCACCGTCTTGCTGGTGCTGGAGGTGGCGCCACCCATGCCGTCGATCTGCTTGCCGTACGGGTCGGGGCTGCCGATCACCCGCAGCAGCAGGGCGTCGCGAGCTGGGCCCGAGACCTGCGCGCGCTCGGGCAAGTCTTGCAGCCGGAAGAACACGCCTTTGCTGGTACCACCACGGATGTAGGTGGCGGGGATTTTTACCTGTGGTGCATGTGCCATTGCAGTGTTTCCTGATCTTTTCATTGCGACGCAAAGACTGGGGCTGCTGCGCAGCCCATTCGCCGCGGTTCGTCGTCACGACAAGCCGGCTCCCACATGAGCATGCCGCACCTACTGTGGGAGCCGGCTTGCCGGCGAAAGGGCCGCTCAGCGGCCCCGCTTATTCAGGCCGTGCCTTCCAGGAAGTCCTGGGCAAAGCGCTGCAACACCCCACCCGCCTCATAGATCGATACCTCTTCGGCGGTATCCAGGCGGCAGGTCACCGGCACCTCGACGCGCTCGCCGTTGCGCCGCGTGACCACCAGGGTCAGCGTCGCGCGCGGCTTGCGCTCGCCCAGCACGTCGTAGGTTTCGCTGCCGTCCAGGCCCAAGGTCTTGCGGTCGGTACCCGCCTTGAACTCCAGCGGCAGCACGCCCATGCCCACCAGGTTGGTACGGTGGATGCGCTCGAAGCCCTCGGCGACAATCGCCTCGACGCCCGCCAGACGCACGCCCTTGGCCGCCCAGTCACGGGACGAACCCTGGCCGTAGTCGGCACCAGCAACAATAATCAGCGGCTGCTTGCGCTGCATATAGGTCTCGATGGCCTCCCACATGCGGGTCACCTTGCCTTCCGGCTCGATGCGCGCCAGCGAACCCTGCTTCACGCTACCGTCGTCGTTGTGCACCATCTCGTTGTACAGCTTGGGGTTGGCGAAGGTGGCGCGCTGCGCGGTCAGGTGGTCGCCACGGTGGGTGGCGTAGGAGTTGAAGTCTTCCTCCGGCAGGCCCATCTTCGCCAGGTATTCACCGGCAGCGCTATCCAGCAGGATGGCGTTGGACGGCGACAGGTGGTCGGTGGTGATGTTGTCCGGCAGCACCGCCAGCGGGCGCATGCCGCGCAGGGTACGCTCACCGGCCAGGGCGCCTTCCCAGTATGGCGGGCGCCGGATGTAGGTGCTCATCGGACGCCAGTCGTACAGCGGCGCGACCTTCGGCCCCTTGTCTTCCTCGATGGCGAACATCGGGATGTACACCTGGCGGAACTGCTCGGGTTTGACCGAGGCGCGCACCACGGCGTCGATTTCCTCGTCGCTCGGCCAGATGTCCTTGAGGCGGATTTCCTTGCCGTCGACCACGCCCAGCACGTCCTTCTCGATGTCGAAACGGATGGTACCGGCGATGGCGTAGGCCACCACCAGCGGCGGCGACGCGAGGAACGCCTGCTTGGCGTAGGGGTGGATACGCCCGTCGAAGTTGCGGTTGCCCGACAGCACGGCGGTGGCGTACAGGTCGCGATCGATGATCTCCTGCTGGATCACCGGGTCGAGCGCGCCGGACATGCCGTTGCAGGTGGTGCAGGCGAAGGCGACGATGCCGAAGCCCAGTTGCTCCAGTTCCTGCTCCAGGCCGGCTTCCTTCAGGTACAGCTGCACCGCCTTGGAGCCCGGCGCGAGCGACGACTTGACCCACGGTTTGCGCACCAGGCCAAGCTTGTTGGCGTTGCGTGCGATAAGGCCAGCGGCGATCACGTTGCGCGGGTTGCTGGTGTTGGTGCAGCTGGTGATGGCGGCAATGATCACCGCGCCATCCGGCATCTGCCCCGGCACCTCTTGCCATTGTCCAGCAATGCCCTTGGCTGCCAGGTCGCTGGTGGCCACGCGGGCATGCGGGTTGGACGGGCCTGCCATGTTACGCACCACACTCGACAGGTCGAAGCTCAGGGTGCGCTCATAATCGGCCTTGGCCAGGCTGTCGGCCCACAGGCCGGCGACCTTGGCGTAGGTCTCGACCAGCTGCACCTGCTGATCGTCGCGGCCGGTCAGCTTGAGGTAGTCGATGGTCTGCTGGTCGATGGCGAACATCGCCGCGGTGGCGCCGTACTCCGGGGCCATGTTGGAGATGGTGGCACGGTCGCCCAGGGTCAGCGCGCTGGCGCCAGCACCGTGGAATTCGAGGTAGGCGCCGACCACCTTCTGCTTGCGCAGGAACTCGGTCAAGGCCAGTACCAGGTCGGTAGCGGTGATGTTCGGCGCCAGGCGCCCGGTCAGCTCGACGCCGACGATCTCCGGCAGGCGCATCCACGAGGCGCGGCCGAGCATGACGTTTTCGGCCTCCAGGCCACCGACACCGATGGCGATCACGCCCAGGGCGTCGACATGCGGGGTGTGGCTGTCGGTGCCGACGCAGGTGTCGGGGTAGGCCACGCCGCGGTCGTTGTGGATCACCGGCGACATCTTCTCCAGGTTGATCTGGTGCATGATGCCGTTGCCCGGCTGGATCACATCGACGTTCTTGAACGCCTGCTTGGTCCAGTTGATGAAGTGGAAACGGTCCTCATTGCGGCGGTCTTCGATGGCGCGGTTCTTGTCGAACGCCTGCGGGTCGAAGCCCCCGCATTCCACGGCAAGCGAATGGTCGACGATCAGTTGCACCGGCACCACCGGATTGACCGCAGCCGGATCGCCGCCTTTTTCAGCGATGGCGTCGCGCAGCCCGGCGAGGTCGACCAGGGCGGTCTGACCAAGGATGTCGTGGCACACCACGCGTGCCGGGAACCAGGGGAAGTCGAGGTCGCGCTTGCGCTCGATCAGTTGCTCGAGCGATGCATCGAGGGTGGCCGGATCGCAGCGGCGCACCAGGTTTTCGGCCAGTACGCGGGAGGTATAAGGCAAGCCGTCGTAAGCGCCGGGCTTGATCGCCTCGACCGCGGCACGGGCGTCGAAGTAGTCCAGGGCGGTGCCTGGCAGGTTCTTGCGGAATGCGGTGTTCATATCGTTATCAGGCTCACGGTATTCGGTTTGCAGGTCAGGCCTTGGGGGCGCTGCGCACCCCATCGCCGGCAAGCCGGCTCCCACAGCAACGCATGGACATTGTGGGAGCCGGCTTGCCGGCGAAAGGGCTGCATGGCAGCCCCAGCGGTCGTTGCCTCAGCGCTGCTCGATCGGCACGAACTGGCGCTGCTCGACGCCGGTGTACTCGGCACTCGGGCGGATGATGCGGTTGTTGGCGCGCTGCTCGAACACGTGCGCGGCCCAGCCGGTCAGGCGCGAGCAGACGAAGATCGGGGTGAACAGCTTGGTCGGGATGCCCATGAAGTGGTACGCCGAAGCATGGTAGAAGTCGGCATTGGGGAACAGGCGCTTCTGCTCCCACATGGTCTTGTCGATGGCTTCGGAGACCGGGTACAGGACCTTGTCGCCCACCTCGTCGGCCAACTGCTTCGCCCAGCCCTTGATCACTTCGTTGCGCGGGTCGGACTCTTTGTAGATGGCATGACCGAAGCCCATGATCTTGTCCTTGCGTTCGAGCATGCGCAGCAGCTCGGCAGTGGCTTCCTGCGGGCTCTGGAAGCGCTCGATCAGCTCCATGGCGGCTTCGTTGGCGCCACCGTGCAGCGGGCCGCGCAGCGAGCCGATGGCGGCGGTGACGCAGGAGTACAGGTCGGACAGGGTCGAGGCACAGACCCGGGCGGTGAAGGTCGAGGCGTTGAATTCGTGCTCGGCGTAGAGGATCAGCGAGACGTTCATCACCTTGACGTGCAGCTCGCTCGGCTTCTTGCCGTGCAGCAGGTGCAGGAAGTGGCCGCCGAGGGTGTCTTCGTCGCTGCTGCAGTCGATACGCACGCCGTGGTGGGTGTAGCGGTACCAGTAGCACATCACCGCCGGGAACAACGCCAGCAGGCGGTCGGTCTTGTCGCGCTGGGCGTCGAAGGTCAGCTCCGGCTCCAGAGTGCCGAGCACCGAGCAGCCGGTGCGCATCACGTCCATCGGGTGGGCATCGCGCGGAATGCGCTCGAGCACTTCCTTCAAGGCTTGTGGCAGGTCGCGCAGGCCCTTGAGCTTGTGCTTGTAATCGGCCAGCTCGGCCTTGCTCGGCAGCTCGCCGTAGAGCAGCAGGTAGGCCACTTCCTCGAACTCGGCGCCTGCGGCCAGGTCGCGCACGTCATAGCCGCGGTAGGTCAGGCCGGCACCGGCCTGGCCGACGGTCGACAGCGCGGTCTGGCCGGCCACCTGGCCACGCAGGCCCGCGCCACTGAGTACTTTTGCTTCGGCCATGGTGTTTCTCCTTTCTTGAATTTGTTATCGAAGTCTTTCTGGCTAATCCGGGTGGCTGTACCGGCCTATCGCCGGCAAGCCGGCTCCCACAAAAAGCAGGCTTGCGCAATCCTGTGGGAGCTGGCTTGCCAGCGATGAGGCCCTCACGGCCTCAACCTTTTTTCTGGGCGAACAACGCATCGAGGCTCTGCTCGAAGGCGTGATAGCCGATGGCATCGTAGAGCTCCATGCGGGTCTGCATGGTGTCGATCACGTTCTTCTGCGTGCCGTCGCGGCGCAGCGCGGTGTAGACGTTCTCTGCCGCCTTGTTCATGGCGCGGAAGGCCGACAGCGGGTAGAGCACCAGCGACACGTCGACCGACGCCAATTCCTCGGTGGTGTACAGCGGCGTGGCACCGAACTCGGTGATATTGGCTAGGATCGGCGCCTTCACCCGGTCGGCGAAGGTCTTGTACATGTGCAACTCGGTGATCGCCTCGGGGAAGATCATGTCGGCGCCGGCCTCGATGCAGGCGGCGGCGCGATCCAGCGCGGCGTTCAGGCCTTCCACCGCCAGGGCGTCGGTACGGGCCATGATCACGAAGCTGTCGTCGCTGCGTGCATCCACGGCCGCCTTGATGCGGTCGACCATCTCCTGCTGCGAGACGATCTCCTTGTTCGGGCGGTGACCGCAGCGCTTGGCGCCGACCTGGTCCTCGATATGGATGGCGGCGGCGCCGAACTTGCTCATCGACTTGACAGTGCGGGCGACGTTGAAGGCCGAGGCGCCAAAGCCGGTGTCGACATCCACCAGCAGCGGCAGGTCGCACACATCGGTGATGCGCCGCACGTCGGTAAGCACGTCGTCCAGGCCACTGATGCCCAGGTCCGGCAGCCCCAGGGAGCCGGCGGCGACACCACCACCGGAGAGGTAGATGGCCTTGAAGCCGGCGCGCTTGGCCAGCAGGGCGTGGTTGGCGTTGATGGTCCCGACCACCTGCAGCGGATGTTCGGCGGCGACCGCGTCACGGAAACGCTGGCCGGGCGTGCTCTTCACTGTCATGACTCACCTCGTGGGCTATTGTTGTCGGCACCCTGGTAGTGGCGCTCGATATTGCGTTTGGACGCGCCGATGTGGCGGCGCATCAGGAGTTCTGCAAGTTCACCGTCGCGGGCTTCGATCGCATCGAGGATACGGTGGTGCTCGGCGAAGGCCTGGCGCGGGCGGTTGGGCGTGGAGGAGAACTGGATGCGGTACATGCGCACCAGCTGGTACAGCTCGCCGCAGAGCATCTTGTACAAGGTCTGGTTGCCGCTGCCCTGGATGATCCGGTAGTGGAAGTCGTAGTCGCCTTCCTGCTGGTAATAGCCCTGCCCGGCCTGGAACGCGGCATCGCGCTCATGGGTATCGAGCACATGGCGCAGCTCGTCGATGGCGGCCTGGCTCATGCGCTCGGCGGCCAGGCGGCAGGCCATGCCTTCGAGCGATTCGCGGATTTCGTACAGCTCGATCAGCTCGGCGTGGCTTAGCGACACCACTCGAGCGCCGACATGGGGCACGCGCACCAGCAGGCGTTGGCCTTCGAGGCGGTGAATGGCTTCGCGCAGCGGGCCACGGCTGATGCCGTAGGTACGCGCAAGCTCAGGCTCGGAAATCTTGCTGCCGGGGGCGATCTCGCCCTTGACGATGGCGGCCTGGATACGCCGGAAGACATGCTCCGAGAGGGTCTCGGTCTCGTCCTGCGGCAGTGCCACGGCCTGGGATGCATCCAGCATGATTGTCGACACCTTTAAAATCAATTACGGCAAAACTAGCTAAACAGAGAGCCACAGTCAAAGACAAAAAGAACATTGTCGACAATCGTCTAATAACGAACTAACCAAGCCCACCCGCGGTCAGATCGCGGGCGCGCTGGCGTCAAGGCACCGGCGTGATAGAATGCCGCGCTCCTTCGGGAGCATGGATAGTGTGTCTGTCATCCTTTCATGCCCATGACAGATCAATGAGGACGCTTGGCCAGTCGCCTTGCCCTGAACTTTGCACAGCACCGCGCCAGGATTATGAGACTCAAACCCGCTTCATTGCTGCTCTGCCTGACCCTGCTGCCGGCACTCGCGCCCGCGGCCGAAAAGACCGTGTACGGTCTCAATGAATACGCCCGCCTGGGCGACCTTGACCTGGAAGTGGCAGCCAAGCTCGACACCGGCGCCAAGACCGCCTCGCTCAGCGCCCGCGACATCAAGCGCTTCAAGCGCAACGGCGAGAGCTGGGTGCGCTTCTACCTGGCCATCGACGCCGCGCACAAGCACCCCATCGAACGCCCTCTGGCCCGCGTCAGCAAGATCAAGCGCCGCGCCGGGGACTATGACGCCGATTCGGGCAAGGCCTACACTGCCCGCCCGGTCATCGAACTCGACATCTGCATGGGCCAGACGCGACGCACCATCGAGGTCAACCTCACCGACCGCAGCGCCTTCCAGTTCCCGCTGCTGATCGGCTCCGAGGCGCTCAAGCACTTCGGTGCGCTGGTCGACCCAAGCCTTAAATACGCGGCCGGCAAACCTGCCTGTGCCACCGAAGCTACCAAAGCAGAGTAATTCCGATGCGCTCTCTTACCCTCCACCTGAAAGTCCTGATCACCATCCTGGTGGTGCTGGGCATCGCGATCACGGCCTACCAGATCTTCGCCCTCGGCATCCCGGTGACCGAGGACGAGACCGATGACCTGTGGAACATCGACGCCAAGGTCGAGTTCGTTGCCAGCGCCAAGGACCCGGTCAAGGTGCAGATGTTCGTGCCCCCGCTGAACCGTGACTACGTGAGCCTCAACGAGAGCTTCATCTCCAACAACTACGGGGTCAGCGTCAACCGCGCCGACGGCAACCGCAAGGTGACCTGGTCGGCCCGTCGCGCCAGCGGCAACCAGACCCTCTACTACCGCCTGGTGCTGACCAAGCGCTACAGCAACGAGAAGGCCAAGATCAAAGGCCCGACCTTCCGCGACAGCCTGGCCGTCGAAGGTCCGGAGAAGATTGCCGCCGAGGCGCTGATGGCACCGATTCGCCAGCATTCGGCTGACGTCGAGACCTTCGTCAGCGAGACCATCAAGCGGGTCAACAACGCCAACGACGACAACGCCAAGCTGCTGCTGGCCGGCGACAACTCGCCGCTGAAGAAAGCCCAGGTCATCGACCTGCTGCTGTCCATCGCCCACGTTCCGCTGGAGAAGGTCCACACCATCCGCCTGGTGGCCGACACCCCGCAGAGCCCTGAGCTGTGGCTGCGCAGCTTCAACGGCAACGACTGGCTGTACTTCAACCCGGAGACCGGCGAACAGGGCCTGCCCAGCGACCGCCTGCTGTGGTGGACCGGCGACGACAACCTGATCACCGTCGATGGCGGCAAGAAGGCCACCGTCACCTTCAGCATGAACAACAGCGAGATGAACGCCATCCGCCTGGCCAAGCTGACCGACGAGAACACCGACGCCGACTTCCTCGAGTACTCGCTGTACGGCCTGCCGCTACAGACCCAGCAGACCTTCATGATCATGGTGATGATCCCGATCGGCGTGCTGGTGATCCTGGTGCTGCGCAACCTGATCGGCATCCAGACCCTGGGCACCTTCACCCCGGTACTGATCGCCCTGGCCTTCCGCGAGACGCAACTGGGCTTCGGCATCATCCTGTTCACGGTAATCACCGCCCTGGGCCTGTCGCTGCGCTCGTACCTGGAACACCTCAAGTTGCAGATGCTGCCGCGTCTGTCGGTGGTACTGACCTTCGTCGTGGTGCTGATCGCCGCCATCAGCCTGTTCAGCCACAAGCTGGGCCTGGAGCGCGGGCTGTCGGTGGCGTTGTTCCCGATGGTAATCCTGACCATGACCATCGAACGCCTGTCGATCACCTGGGAAGAGCGTGGCGGCGGCCATGCCATGAAAGTGGCCGTCGGCACACTGTTCGCCGCCTCCATCGCGCACCTGCTGATGACCGTGCCGGAAGCCGTGTACTTCGTCTTCACCTTCCCGGCGGTGCTGCTGATCCTGGTGGGCTTCATGCTGGCGATGGGTCGCTATCGCGGCTACCGCCTGACCGAGCTCGTGCGCTTCAAGGCATTCCTGAAGAAGGCTGACGCCTGATGTTCGGCCTGATCAAGACGTGGAAAGCCCTGGAGGCCCGGGGCATCATGGGTATCAATCGGCGCAACGCGGACTACGTGTTGAAGTACAACAAGCGCCACCTGTACCCGATCGTCGACGACAAGATCATCACCAAGGAGCGCGCCTTGGCGGCCGGGATCCATGTGCCGGAGATGTACGGCATCATCGAGACCGAGAAGCAGATCGAGAAGCTCGACGAGATCATCGGCGGGCGCAGCGACTTCGTCATCAAGCCGGCCCAGGGCGCCGGTGGTGACGGCATCCTGGTGATCGCCGACCGCTTCGAGGACCGCTACCGCACGGTCTCGGGCAAGATCATCAGCCATGAGGAGATCGAGCACCAGATCTCCAGCATCCTTACCGGCCTGTATTCGCTGGGCGGGCACCGCGACCGGGCGCTGATCGAGTACCGGGTCACTCCGGACCAGATCTTCAAGAGCATAAGCTACGAGGGGGTGCCCGACATCCGCATCATCGTGCTGATGGGCTATCCGGTGATGGCCATGCTGCGTCTGCCGACCCGCCAGTCCGGCGGCAAGGCCAACCTGCACCAGGGCGCCATCGGCGTCGGTGTGGACCTGGCCACCGGCCTGACACTGCGCGGCACCTGGCTGAACAAGATCATCAGCAAGCACCCCGACACCACCAACGCAGTGGACGGCGTGCAACTGCCGAACTGGGACGGTTTCATGAAGCTTGCGGCCAGCTGCTACGAGCTGTGCGGCCTGGGCTATATCGGCGTGGACATGGTGCTGGACCAGGACAAGGGCCCGCTGATCCTCGAACTCAACGCCCGCCCCGGCCTGAACATCCAGATCGCCAACGACTGCGGACTCACGCAACGCACCCACGCCATCGAGGCGCATCTGGAGATGCTGGCCAAGGAAGGTCGCAGCGAGGATGCCGAGCAGCGCGTGAAGGTCTCGCAAGGCCTGTTCGGACACGTTCATCCAGGCTGAAACCTCGTAGGAGCGGGCTTGCCCCGCGATTGGCATAAAGGCAGCCTGCGCTATCGCGGGGCAAGCCCGCTCCCACGACCCCGTCTTTGCGCAACATCTAAATGTCGCTGCCAGCGCTAGGCGCATCCCCCCCACAGGTCTACAATCGCCCTCCTCGCTTTTTCATCGCCGTCCACTCTGATGCCGACCTGTACGCTGCACCCCCTGCCCTACCAGCCCGACCCCGCCTTCTACTTCGAACGCCTGCGCCGCGCGCCCGGCGCGATCCTGCTCGACAGCGCCCGCCCAAGCGCCGAACGGGGTCGCTACGACCTGCTCAGCGCCTGGCCCCTGCAACAGCTGCAGGCACGCACCGATGAAAACGGCCAGGCTTATCTGCAACGCCTGCGCCAGTCATTGGTGGACCTGGGGGAAGCCCAACTGCCCGACGGCATCGAACTGCCCTTCGCCGGCGGCTTGATCGGCTACCTGAGCTACGATTTCGGCCGGCGCCTGGAGCATCTGCCCGCCTTGGCGGCCGACGACCTCAAGCTGCCTGATGCGCAGCTCGGGCTGTATGCGTGGGCATTGGTGACCGACCATCGACTGGGCAGCAGCCAACTGGTGTTCCACCCCAGCCTGCCCCAAGCCGAACGGCAGCGCCTGATCGCGATCTTCGAAGCCAGCCCCTCGGCCGAATCGACTGACTTTCAGTTGCTCGCGCCGATGACCGGCGATCTTCACGCCGCGCAGTACCGGGCAGCGTTCGACCAGGTCCAGCGCTACATCCAGGCCGGCGACTGCTATCAGATCAACCTTACCCAACGCTTCCGCGCCCCATGCCAGGGCGACCCGTGGCACGCCTACCAGGCCCTGCGCGCCGCCTGCCCAACGCCTTTCTCCGGCTACCAGCAGCTGGATGAAGGCACGGCGCTGCTGAGCTTCTCACCCGAGCGCTTCATCCGTGTCAGCCAGGGCGAGGTCGAGACCCGCCCGATCAAGGGCACTCGGCCGCGCTCCGCCGACCCGCGCGAGGACGCCCGCAACGCCGCCGAATTGCTGGCCAGCGCCAAAGACCGCTCGGAAAACCTGATGATCGTCGACCTGCTGCGCAACGATATCGGTCGCACCTGCCAGACCGGCTCGGTGAAGGTCCCGGAACTGTTCAGCCTGGAGAGCTACCCCAACGTCCATCACCTGGTCAGCAGCGTGGTCGGCCAGCTGGCCGCCGGAAAGGACGCCCTGGACCTGATCGCTGGCAGCTTCCCCGGCGGCTCGATCACCGGCGCCCCGAAGATCCGCGCCATGCAGATCATCGACGAGCTGGAGCCGACGCGCCGGGCGCTGTACTGCGGCTCGCTGCTGTACCTCGACGTGCGCGGCGAGATGGACAGCTCGATCGCCATCCGCAGCCTGTTGGTCAAGGACGGCCAGGTCAGTTGCTGGGGCGGTGGCGCGGTGGTGGCCGATTCGGATTGGCAGGCCGAATACGAAGAGTCGATCGCCAAGGTGCGCGTGCTGATGGAAACGCTGCAAGCCTTGTAGAACTCCGTTGGAGCGGGCTTGCCCCGCGATCGCCAGGCGTCTGCCCCGCCATTTTTTGTTACCATCTGACCACTACGAGCGCACAGCGCCACTCACCCGATGGAAACCGCCTGATGAGCCAACCCTTCGACGTCGCCGCCCTGGCCGCGACCTACGCCAGCAAGTCCCCGCAGGAGATCCTCAAGCTCGCCTTCGAACACTTCGGCGACGACCTGTGGATCTCCTTCAGCGGTGCCGAGGATGTGGTGCTGGTGGACATGGCCTGGAAACTGAACAAGCAGGTCAAGGTGTTCAGCCTCGATACCGGTCGCCTGCACCCGGAAACCTACCGCTTCATCGACCAGGTGCGCGAGCAGTACAACCTGCCGATCGAAATCCTCAGCCCGGACCGCACCAAGCTCGACCCGTTCGTCAAGGAAAAGGGCCTGTTCAGCTTCTACAAGGACGGCCACGGCGAGTGCTGCGGCATCCGCAAGATCGAGCCGCTGCGCCGCAAGCTGGCCACCGTCAGCGCCTGGGCCACCGGCCAGCGCCGCGACCAGAGCCCGGGCACCCGCAGCCAAGTGGCTGCGTTGGAGATCGACAGCGCTTTCTCCACCCCCGAACACCCCCTGTACAAGTTCAACCCCCTGGCGCAGATGACCAGCGAGGAAGTCTGGGGCTACATCCGCATGCTCGAGCTGCCCTACAACAGCCTGCATGAGCGCGGCTTCATCAGCATTGGTTGCGAGCCGTGCACCCGCCCGGTGCTGCCGAACCAGCATGAGCGCGAAGGACGTTGGTGGTGGGAGGAGTCGACCCAGAAGGAATGCGGGCTGCACGCCGGCAACCTGATCAGCAAGGCATAAACGACTGGGGCCGCAAAGCGGCCCCAGTTATTTCAGGTCAGTGCACCGGCAACTCGACGCCCTCGAACAGCTCTTCGAGCTCCTGCTTGTTATGACACTGGATCGCCTTGGCCATCACCTCACGGGTCAGGTGCGGGGCGAACTTCTCGATGAAGTCGCACATGAAACCACGCAGGAAGGTGCCGCGACGGAAACCGATCTTGGTGATGCTGGCTTCGAACAGTTCGCTGGCATCCAGGCACACCAGGTCGCTGTCGAGCTTCGGGTCCACCGCCATCTTGGCCACGATACCCACGCCCAGGCCCAGGCGCACATACGTCTTGATCACGTCAGCGTCGGCCGCGGTGAACACCACCTTCGGTGTCAGGCCACGGTGGTTGAACGCCTCGTCGAGCTTGGAGCGACCAGTGAAGCCGAATACATAGGTGACGATCGGGTACTCAGCCACCGCCTCCAGGGTCAGCTTAGGCAGCTTGGTCAGCGGGTGCCCCTGAGGCACTACCACGCAACGGTTCCACTTGTAGCACGGCATCATGATCAGGTCGCCGAACAGCTCCAGCGCCTCGGTGGCGATGGCAAAATCGACGGTGCCGTCAGCCGCCATCTCGGCGATCTGCATGGGCGAGCCCTGGTGCATGTGCAGGGCGACTTCCGGGTATTGCTTGATGAAATTGCTGATCACCGGCGGCAGCGCATAGCGCGCCTGGGTGTGGGTGGTGGCGATCGACAGGGTGCCCTTTTTCTCGTTGGAGAATTCCTGGGCGATCTGCTTGATGCTCTCGACCTTGCGCAGGATCTCGCCGGCAGTATTGATGATGCGCTCGCCCGCCGGGGTGACACGGGTCAGGTGCTTGCCGCTGCGGGCGAAGACTTCGACGCCCAGCTCATCCTCGAGCAGGCGGATCTGCTTGCTGATCCCGGGCTGGGAGGTATAGAGGCTCTGCGCCGTCGCGGAAACGTTGAGGTCATGGTGCGCCACTTCCCAGATGTAGCGCAGTTGCTGAAGCTTCATAGATATCCCTCAAAGGCGGTAGGTCACCGGCGCGCCGGCAGCAACGAGTTATAACTATATTAGTGGCTAGAGAAATAAATCTAGAACTATTTTGTTACGTTCGCAGGAAAAAACCTACCGCCACACTCACACCTTCCTACGCCCAAGATGCTGGGCCAACGGCACCATGTACACCGGCACCGGCGACAGCTGCAGCAGCCGCACCGCCGTGCGACCGATCGGCACGTCCACCCCGGCCCCCGCGCTGTGGCTGCCAAAGATCAGCAAGTCGACCGCCAGGCGCTGGGCCTGTTCAAGGATCACCTGCGCCGGGTCGCCTTGACGCACCCGTACCGCACGGATCAGCGCCAGATCGGCGACCTCGCCCAGTTCCTCGCGAAAGTTTTCCAGCACCCGCTGCTCGATATTGGCCATGACCGTAGTCACGCCCTCACTGTGCAATGCATCGAGAGTCTGCTCATCGAGGTAGCTCTGCAGCAAGGATTCGGCGAACTGGCCCATGGGCTCCACGGCATGGATCACATACAGCTCCGCGTTGAAGGTCCGCGCCAGGGCCAAGGCGTGCTGCATGACGAAGGGCGCGTAAACACCGAGGTCTGTAGCGAACAGCATGGAACGGATCATTCGACCTCCTCGACTGCCGCTTCGGCAGAGCAAGCTTGAGCTTAGCAGCGCCATGGGCCGTCGCCTGGCCGTCCGGCGCACAGCCGCTGCGGCTTTCAGGCCTGCCGGTTACGCCGGTCGAGAAACGCCAGTGCCTGGTACAACGCCTCCATGCGCGGCAACTCGCACCCCGCCGCGCGTGCGCGGGCCAAGGGCTCGGCGTAGATCGCCTGCAGCTCCAGCGGCCGCTGCAAGGCATGGTCGTGATACATGCTTGGCCAATAGTCCGGCATCTTCTCGGTAACCCGGAACAGGTGTTCGGCATAGCCTTGCGGCAACTCAAGGCCACAGGCCCTGGCGCCGGCCACCACTTCCGCCATCAGAGCCTGGATCAGCGCACGGCTGTCGGCATCGCCCATCAGGGGTGTGGTGCTGGCCTGCAGCAGCACCGAAAGGCCGTTGTAGGGCACATTCCACACCAGCTTCTGCCAACGCGCCTGGTCGAGGTCGGCCATGGCCTGGGAGTCGATGCCCGCGGCCCGGAACAGGGCCGCGCCCTCCTCCGCCACTACCGCTGCGTCACCCTGTGCAGGGCCACTGTGATAGCCCAGGTTCACCGCGCCCAACGACTGGTGACGAATCACCCCGGGGCGCTCGCGGTTGACACAGATGAAGCACAGCCCACCCAGCAGGTGCATGTCCGGACGCAAGGCCGGGCGCAGTTGCTCCTCGACCCCAAGGCCATTCTGCAGCAAGACCACTCTGGCCTGCGGCGCTGCGGCTTGCACGATCAAGGGCGCCAGCTCGGCATTGCTGGTGGCCTTGGCCCCCACCAGCAGCCAGTCGCAAGGCGGCATGTCGGCGGCAGAGGCGTAGGCCTGCACGGGCATGCGCACCTGACCATGCACGGCGCTGTCGAGCTGCAGCCCCTGCTCATGCACGGCCTGGTATTCACTGCGCAACAGAAAGTGCACGTCGAAGCCGGCGCGGGCGAGCATCAGGCCATAGAAGCCACCGATTGCGCCGCTGCCAATGATGCCGATACGGGGATTGCCAACCTGAGGGTCGAGGGACGCCATGCCGTGCTCCTGGTCAAGAGTCATTGTTATGGGTCAGCACTATACGCAGGTGTTGCTGCCACGGTGAAATCGTCCCGCCAGGCCGCAAGCTCGCGCCCAAATGCCGCTTGGCGGGCAAAAACCCCGTATCGACGGGGCCCAGCCCATTGTCGCGCCCCCGCTAACGCGCTAAGGTTCGGCCTCCCCGCTGCGAACAATCTGCTGCTGGGCCGCACGGGGATTGCTGGCGGCCGGCACCCGTGACCTGACGAGTAACACGATGGCTGATTTACCGATCGATGACCTTAACGTTGCCTCCAACGAGACCTTGATCACCCCTGATCAGCTCAAGAAGGAAATCCCCCTCAGCGCCAAGGCCCTGCAGACCGTGACTGCCGGCCGTGAAGTGGTGCGCAATATCCTCGACGGCAAGGACCATCGCCTGTTCGTCGTGGTCGGCCCGTGCTCGATCCACGACATCAAGGCCGCCCACGAGTACGCCGAGCGCCTGAAGGTATTGGCCGAGGAAGTTTCCGATACCCTGTACCTGGTCATGCGCGTGTACTTCGAGAAGCCACGCACCACCGTCGGCTGGAAAGGCCTGATCAACGACCCGTACCTCGATGACTCGTTCAAGATCCAGGATGGCCTGCACATCGGCCGCCAGCTGCTGCTGGACCTGGCCGAGAAGGGCCTGCCCACCGCCACCGAAGCGCTCGACCCGATCTCCCCGCAGTACCTGCAGGACTTGATCAGCTGGTCGGCCATCGGCGCACGCACCACCGAATCCCAGACCCACCGCGAGATGGCCTCCGGCCTGTCCTCGGCGGTCGGCTTCAAGAACGGTACCGATGGCGGCCTGACCGTGGCGATCAACGCCCTGCAGTCGGTGTCCAAGCCGCACCGCTTCCTGGGCATCAACCAGGAAGGTGGCGTGTCCATCGTCACCACCAAGGGCAACGCCTACGGCCACGTGGTGCTGCGCGGCGGCAACGGCAAGCCCAACTATGACTCGGTGAGTGTCGCCCTGTGCGAACAGGACCTGGCCAAGGCGAAGATCAAGCCGAACATCATGGTCGACTGCAGCCACGCCAACTCCAACAAGGATCCGGCCCTGCAGCCACTGGTCATGGAGAACGTGGCCAACCAGATCCTCGAAGGCAACCAGTCGATCATCGGCCTGATGGTCGAGAGCCACCTGAACTGGGGCTGCCAGGCCATTCCGAAGAACCTCGACGAGCTGCAGTATGGCGTGTCGGTCACCGACGCCTGCATCGACTGGGCCGCCACCGAGAAGACCCTGCGCAGCATGCACGCCAAGCTCAAGGATGTGCTGCCCAAGCGTCAGCGCGGCTGAGAAATCGCGCAAACGAAAACGCCGGGCAATGCCCGGCGTTTTCATGTGTGCGTGCTGCCAGGTCAGGCCTTGCTCGAATGACGCTGCTGGCGCTCCATGTAGCGCTCCACATAAGAGCACGACGGGATGACCGTATAGCCCATCTGCTCGGCGTACTCCAGGGCCTTTTCGGTCAGCGCGGCGGCAATCCCGCGCCCGCGCAGGGCGTTGGGAACGAAGGTGCGATAGATGTCCAGCGTCTGCTTGCCCAGGTCCATGTACGTCAGGTACGCCCGGTGACCGTCCACGGTGGTCTCGAACTGATGACCGGCCTGGTCATGGTGGATGGTCAGCGTTTCGCTCATCACTACTCCTCGCAGGTCTTGTCGGCAGACCCTTACCTTACCGATGTGGTTTATCCGGCGGAGGAACCTCCACGCCACCTGTGCCCCTTGGACAGCAGCACGATTTGGATCGTTCTGCGTCGATGGCACCCTCAAATAGTAGGCGGCGCCAGCAAGAATGCTCAAGCTGCCCTGAATGAAAATGCTGACAGCAACGCCTGCACCGCCTGGCAACAGCATCCGGATGTTGTAGGGCTAAGACGCTGACAGACAGTTAAAGTCACCCTTAGTTCAACAAAAAAGTTCCTGTACTACAATCGCTTGCGAACGCTGCCCATGGTTTTCACACTTTGTTTACAAACCCTGTCGCCAGAGCCCTCGGCAGCATTTTTTTTGCAGTTCTTGCGCTCAGTCAGTTTACTTACTACAAGTAATGGGTACTATGTACGCCGGCCAGTTTCTCTTTTCCGAGAGATGGCTATTTAATAGAAAGTCCTTGAAGGGGAACACGATGAACAACGTTCTGAAATTCTCTGCTCTGGCTCTGGCCGCAGTTCTGGCTACCGGTTGCAGCAGCGTATCCAAAGAAACCGAAGCTCGCCTGACTGCTACCGAAGACGCAGCAGCTCGCGCCCAGGCTCGTGCAGACGAAGCCTACCGCAAAGCTGACGACGCTCTGGCAGCTGCTCAGAAGGCTCAGCAGACCGCTGACGAAGCCAACGAGCGCGCTCTGCGTATGCTGGACAAAGCCAGCCGCAAGTAATAATCCTCACGGATTGTTATGGAGCCGACCCACTTGTGGGTCGGCTTTTTTATTGCCTCGAAGAAAGCCTGTTGCTGCAAGGCCAAACAACAGGGGCCGCCTTGCGTCCCATCGCGGGGCAGGCCCACTCCTACAGCGCAGCGCACGCCTACCTGTAGGAGCGGGCTTGCCCCGCGATGGGCCGCAAGGCGACCCCTAAGTGCCCCGCTAGTTAACGGCGGGTAATCGCTTACTGCAATTCCGGTGGAATGCTCGACACCATCGGCACGCTTGCACCATTGGCAGGCACGGCGATCTCGACCGGCATGCCATCTTCGGCGGCGACCACATCGCGAACCATGTCCCAATTCATGCGCAAGTTGTTGGCCAGGTCTTCACGCTTGAGCAGCGCGTTGATGACGGCGGTGTGCTTGTCGACCACCGACGGATTGCCTTGATCGTCCAGCGGCGTGTGGGCTTCCAGATAGACTTTGCCAGCACTGATACCGAACTTGTACGGCTCGTTGATGATACGTACCGGGGTGCCCACCGGGACCATCTTCGACAGCGTCAGCACATTGTTGTTGAGCATGCGGAAGCAACCGTGACTGGTGCGCATGCCGATACCGAACTTCTTGTTCGAGCCATGGATCAGGTAGCCCGGCACCCCAAGGGTGAACTTGAACGGCCCCAACGGGTTGTCCGGCCCGGCCGGCACCACGGACGGCAGGATGTCGCCATCGGCGGCGTGCTCGGCACGGATCGAGGCCGGCGGGGTCCAGGTCGGATTAGGTGTCTTGGCGGTGATCTTGGTGTTCGCGATCGGCGACCCCCAACCCTCGCGACCAATACCCAGCGGGAAGGTATGCACCACGTTCTGCCCTTTCGGGTAGTAGTAGAGGCGGTACTCGGCCAGGTTGATGACAATGCCTTCGCGCGGCCCCGGCGGCAGGATGTAGCGGGTCGGCAGGATGATCTCGGTACCGGCGCCCGGCAGCCACGGGTCGACGCCGGGGTTGGCGGCGATCATCTCCAGATAGCCAAGGTCGTTGGCGGTGCCGATATCGGCGAAAGTGTCTTCGTACTTGGCCTGGATGGTGTGGACCTGACCGACGACGTCCTCACCGGGGGGTGGCAACGGCAGTTCCAGCGCAACAGCGGGGCCTGTCGCCAGCAAGGCGGCCAGGGTCAGGCTACGGGTGACGGCGGGAAAGCGCGGCAACATCCGGGAAATCCTTCGAAAGGTCAGTCAAGGGAATCGATTGTACACCCGCGCCGAAACAAGCGGGAGGCGCAAGCATTTCAGATGATGAAAGGCGCTCAGAGTTCCGGCCACACCGGGCGCATGCCACGCCGCTGGGCATCGAGGATTGCCTTGCACAACTCACACAGGCGCTCGTCACGGTAGATGGCCCGCTCGACACTCGACCAGCGCGGCTGCGCGGGCAGCAGGCCACCGCACAAGGTGCGGTCGACAGGCACGCCGAGCTCGAGCTGGCGGGCGGCGAGGTGGATGCGCACTTCCTGGCAGGCAAACAGGTCGAGCTGCTCGTCGGGCTCGATCAGTTGGTAGGCGTACAGGGACCAGGCAGGGCGCGGCATCGGGGGCACTCGAAACGGGGGGCGCAACATTAGCCGAAAGCGGCCCCCGATAAAAGCATCACAGCAAGGGTTTTATCGCCGGCCAGGCATTTTCCAGCAAGCGCTGCTGGGCGGCGGCTGCAGGGTGGATGCCATCGGCCTGCATCAGCTCCGGCACCCCGCCCACGCCTTCCAGGAAAAACGGCACCAGCGGCACCTTTTTCTCCGTGGCCAGTTGCTCGTAGACCTGGGCGAACGCCGTGGTGTAGCGCACACCGTAGTTGGGGGGCAGGCGCATGCCCAGCAGCACGACCTTGGCCCCCGCATCGCGGGACTGGTCGATCATTGCCGCAAGATTCTGTTGCAATTGCTGCGGTGGCTGCCCGCGCAGGCCATCGTTGCCACCTAACTCCAGCACCACCAGGTCCGGCTTGTGCGCTGCAAGCAGCGCCGACAGCCGCGCCTGGCCGCCCGCGCTGGTGTCGCCGCTGATGGAGGCATTGACCACCTGGTCGTCAAAACCCTCCTTGCGCAGTTGCTGTTGCAGCAGGTTGACCCAACCCTGACGGGTATCCAGGCCAAAACCGGCGCTGATACTATCGCCCACGACCAGCAATGTTCCCGCTGCCGCGCCCTGGGCCAGGCAACACAGGGCCAGACCGGCACTCAACCACCACATTCGCATCGGATTCTCCATGAGCCCCAGCATTCTCGTTGCGCAGAACCTTAGCAAAGTGGTCCCCAGCACGGAAGGCGACCTGACCATCCTCCACGCCCTCTCCCTCGACCTCGCCCAAGGCGACAGCCTGGCCATCGTCGGTGCCTCCGGTTCCGGCAAGTCCACGCTGTTGGGCCTGCTCGCCGGGCTCGACCGGCCGAGTGCCGGCAAGGTGATACTGGCCGGACACGACCTCGGCCCCCTCGACGAGGACCAGCGCGCCCGGGTGCGCGCCGAGCACGTCGGCTTCGTGTTCCAGTCGTTCCAACTGCTCGACAGCCTCAACGCCCTGGAGAACGTCATGCTGCCGCTGGAGCTCGACGGTCGCCGCGATGCCCGCGAGCACGCTCGCGATCTGCTCGAGCGGGTCGGCCTGGGCAAACGCCTGAGCCACACGCCGCGCCAGCTCTCCGGCGGCGAGCAGCAGCGGGTGGCGATCGCCCGCGCCTTCGCCGCGCAACCGGCCGTGCTGTTCGCCGACGAGCCCACCGGCAACCTCGACAGCCACACCGGCGAGCGCATCAGCGACCTTTTGTTCGAACTGAACCAGGAGCGCGGCACGACACTGGTGCTGGTAACCCACGACGAACGCCTGGCCAAGCGCTGCCGCCGCCTGATCCGCCTGGATGCCGGACGCCTGGTGACGCCCCTGGAGCCCTGATGACCCGCCTATCGTTCCCACGCCTGTGCACCCTTGCTCTGCGCCAGTTGCTGCGTGACGCGCGCGCCAGCGAAGTCCGCGTGCTGTTCTTCGCCCTGCTGGTTGCGGTGGCGGCCAGCACCGCCATCGGCTACTTCGGCGCTCGCCTGAACGGCGCCATGCAGTTGCGCGCCAGCGAGTTCCTCGGCGCCGACCTGGTCCTGCAGGGCAGTGCCCCACCCGCCGCGCAGCAGATCGCCAGCGGCACCGCGCTGGGCCTGCGTCATGCGCGGGTGGTGGAGTTCACCAGCGTGGTTGGCGGCGACAGCGGCATCCAGCTTTCCAGCATCAAGGCGGCCGACTCCGCCTACCCGCTGCGCGGCCAATTGCGCAGCGCCCCGGCGCCCTATACCGCAGAGACGCCCGGTGGCGGCCCGGCGCCGGGAGAGGCCTGGGTCGAACCGCGCCTGCTCGCGGCGCTCGGCCTGGCCATCGGCGACAGCATCGACGTCGGCATGAAGACCCTGCGCATGAGCCGCGTGCTGACCTACGAGCCCGACCGCGCCGGCAACTTCTACAGCCTGACCCCTCGGGTGCTGATGAACCTCGCCGACCTGGACGCCACCGGCGTCATCCAGCCGGGCAGCCGGGTCAGCTACCGCGACCTGTGGCGCGGTGATATCGACGCCTTGCAAACGTACCGGCAGGCGGCGGAAAAAAGCCTGGCCGCCAACCAGCGCCTGCTCGACACTCGCGACGGTAACCGGCAGATCGGCGGCGCACTGGGCAAGGCCGAGCGTTACCTGAACATGGCGAGCCTGGTGGCGGTGCTGCTGGCCGGTGTCGCCGTGGCCTTGTCAGCCAGCCGCTACGCCGCGCGGCGCCTGGATGCCAGTGCCCTGCTACGCTGCCTGGGCCTGTCCCGGCATCAGGCCCTTGGCCTTTACAGCCTGCAACTGGCAATGCTCGGTGTCGCCGCCGCAGTCATCGGCGCACTGCTCGGCTGGCTCGCCCAGCTGGGGTTGTTCCGCCTGCTCGAAGGGCTGCTACCCAGCCAGGTGCCGCCCGGTGGACTCACCCCGGCGCTGGCCGGCATCGGCACCGGATTGGTAGCCCTGGCCGGCTTCGCCTTGCCGCCCCTGGCAGCCCTGGGTCGCGTGCCGCCGCTACGGGTCCTGCGCCGCGACCTATTGCCACTGCCACCGAGCAGCTGGTTGGTGTACGGCGCCGCACTGCTCGCCCTGGGCCTGATCATGTGGCGCCTGAGCCTGGACTTGCTGCTGACCTTCGCCCTGCTCGGCGGCGGGCTGATCGCCGCCTTGCTGCTGGGGGGGTTACTGTTGCTCGGCCTGCGCAGCCTGCGCCGGTTGCTGGCCGGCGCGCCGCTGGCCTGGCGGCTGGGGCTCGGGCAGTTGCTGCGTCACCCGCTGGCCGCCGCCGGCCAGGCCCTGGCCTTCGGCCTGATCCTCCTGGCAATGGGCCTGGTCGCCCTGCTGCGGGCGGAACTGCTCGACACCTGGCAGGCGCAGTTGCCCAAGGACGCACCCAATCATTTCGCCCTGAACATCCTGCCCGACGAGCGCCAGCCTTTCGCCGAGCGCCTGGCCCAGATCAACGCCACCGCCGCGCCGCTGTACCCGGTGATTCCCGGCCGCCTGACCCATATCAACGAGCAGCCAGTGCGCCAGCTGGTCAGCAAGGAGTCCACTGGCGAGCGCGCCATCCAGCGTGACCTCAGCCTGACCTGGGCCGCCGAGCTGCCCCAGGGCAATGCCCTGAGCGCCGGCCAATGGTGGCAGCAGGCACCCGCCAACGATGAAGCCCCCGGGGTTTCTGTGGAAGCGGAGCTGGCGCAGAGCCTGCACCTGCAACTGGGCGACCTGCTGACCTTCGACATCGGCGGCCAGCAACGCCAGGCCCGGGTCAGCAGCCTGCGTAGCGTGCATTGGGACAGCTTCCAGCCAAACTTCTACATGATCTTCCAGCCGGGCACCTTGCAAGGCCTGCCCACCACCTACCTCACCAGCTTCTACCTGGCGGCGGGCCACGACCAGGAAATCGTCGCGCTGTCCCGGGCGTTCCCGGCGGTGACCGTGCTGCAGGTCGATGCGCTGCTCGCCCAGCTGCGCAGCATCCTCGCCCAAGTCACCCTGGCGGTGGAGTACGTGCTGTTGTTCGTGCTGGCTGCGGGGCTGGCGGTACTGTTTGCCGGCCTGCAGGCGACCCTCGACGAACGCATCCGCCAAGGTGCCCTGCTGCGGGCCCTGGGAGCGGCACGCCCGCTGCTGGTAAAGGCACGACGCATCGAGTTCGGCCTGCTCGGCGCCGCCAGCGGCCTGCTCGCGGCACTCGGCTGCGAGCTGATCACCTTCGGCCTGTACCGCCATGCCTTCGACCTGGCCTGGGCGCCGCACCCGGCGCTGCTCCTGTTGCCGCTGCTGGGCGCGCTGCTGATCGGCGCCGCCGGTGGCTATGGCACCCGGCGGGCACTGAACAGCAGCCCGCTGACCGTGCTGCGCGAGGGTTGAGCCCTGTGCAGGCCAGGGTTCAGGGCTGGCTGGCCTGTAGGCGGCCGCGCAGGCGCAGCCGGCCCACCACCCCCGCCATGAGTACTATCGGGGCAGCGACGGCGATCGCCAGATGGTTCAGGTCCAGCGGCGGGATGCAACTGAGGAACAGTGAGTACAGGGCGCCGGCCATCATCTGCAGAAAGAAGAACTGCCCCGACGACATGCCGACGTCCTGGCTGACGCAACGCAACAACCCTGCCTGCGTGATCGGAATGACCATACCGGTACAGACCAGCAGCGCGATTATCGGCAGCAGGAACACCAGCGTCCCCGGCCCCACCAGCAGCAGCCCCAGTGACAGGCTTATGCAACCTCCCAAGCCGATCATCGCGGCGAGCGCCAGCAGCGCGTCCAGGTCGTGGGTCTGGCTCAGGCGCCGCGCGATGGTGCTGCCCGCCACATAGCCACAGGCACAGGCGCCGATCAGCGCGCCATACTCCAGCTCACTGAAACCCAGCACCTGCTGGAAGGCATGGGACCACTTATGGCCAGAGGCAAACAACCGCTTGCCCTTGACCTTGCCCTGCCGTTCGAGCTGTCCGCCAAACCTTCGGCCCGCAAGCACCAGCTGCTCTATGCCTTCCTGCAAGATCTGCTCGCCGGTGGCCATCTGGCGCCCGGCACACGCTTGCCCTCCACCCGCACCCTCGCCCAGCGGTGGGGAGTGGCGCGGGGCACCGTCGAGCTGGTTTTCGAACAACTCGCCCTGGAAGGTTGCATCCTGCGCCGACAAGGCGCGGGCTCAGTGGTCGCACCGCTGCGTCCCGATGCGCTGATCGCGGCCAACGACCAGCCCCTGGCCACGCTCGCTTGCCCCCACGAGCCCGCGCCTTGCGCCAGCCCTGCCGCCCTGCCAGAAGCCTGGCTGCAGACGGGCGTGCCCTTCGTCGCCCGGCTGGCAGACCCGACGCTGCTTGAACAGCGTCATCTGCAACTGGCCGCCGATGCCCTTGCGGCGATCACCGAGAGCGTTCCGCACGCGGGTGACAGGTTGCTGCGCAAGGCTATCGCAACTCACATCCGCCTTTATCGGGGCATAGAGTGCGACGTCGAGGATATCGTCGTGACCCAGGGCATTCGCCACACACTGCACTTCATCAGCCAGTGGCTGGATAAGGACAACGCCATCGCCCTGGAGGATCCGGGCTACTCCTGGGCCGCACGCATGTTCGAACAGACCGGCAGGCGGGTGATCTGCGTCGCCGTGGACCAGGCAGGCCTGGACGTAGAACAACTGGCCAGGCACGACAACGTCCGCGCAGTGCACACCACCCCCGCGCACCAGGCTCCGCTGGGCATCTGCATGAGCGTCCAGCGACGCCAGGCGCTGCTGGACTGGGCACAGACCCGAGATGCCTACATCGTCGAGGATGATTACGACAGCGAATACAACTATGCCTGCGCGCCACTGCCGGCGATCAAGGCGCTCGACCAGCATGACCGGGTGCTGTTCTGCGGCAGCTTCAACAAGACATTGTTCAGTGGGCTGAGGCTGGGCTTCGCGGTTGTACCGCGAACCTTGCGCGCACGGCTCATCGACTGGTTGGCGGCAACAGGGCAGACGCCGGGGATCATCGCCCAGCGGACGGTGCGCCAGTATCTGCTGCGCGGTCACTATGAACGGCACCTGCGCATCGCAAGGCAGACCTACCAACGCCGCCGGGACCTGCTGCTCGAGCGTCTCGCGGCAGAGCCAGGCATGACCGTCAGCGGCGAGCAATCCGGCCTGCACTTCGTCCTCTGGTTGCCCAACGGCGTCAGTGAGCAGGCGTTCTGCGAGCGGGCCCGGCAATGCGGGCTGGTGTTGCAGCCGATCGGTCTGTTCTGCCGCAAACACACCTGGCCCGCCGGCGTGCTGATCGGTTATGCAGCGCTCACCGATGAGCAGATCGCAGCAGCGGCACAGGTGCTGGTAGAGGTCTATCGGGCATCGCTACCCGGGTAGCTGATGCGGTTGACGTACCAGGTTGCCTCACCCGGGGGGGGGGCACCACCACCTCGTCGCCCTCCTCCTTCTTGAGCAACGCCCGGGCCATGGGCGAGTCGATGGAGATATAGTCGTTGCGCCCGTGGATCTCGTCATAGCCGACGATGCGAAAGCGCAACGAGTACTCGACCACCTTGACGTCTTCCAGGCGCTTGCGCAGGTAACGCACGCGGCGGTCGATCTCGCGCAGCAGCTTCTTGTTGTACTGGTATTATCACCCCAACCCCAGAACAGCATTAGCGATCCAACCAAGCAGCACTTCCACACTGGACGTACCCCGCACCTGCCGAATCCATCCAAGCAGCCTGAGGCGGCTTCACCCTGCCCGCATATTCTGGCGCACCAGAGAGATCACGGAGGGAGAACTGTTAAGCCCACCTTTGCAGCAACAGACGAACACCCATTCAGCAGCTCCGTTCGCCCCAAACAACCGGTCTCATAGCAAAGCCGCTGCGTCACTCAAGAAGCGGCGCCTCAGAAGCCACCCGGAAAGTCCTAGGCATAGGCCCTAAGTACTGCCCTAACGGAAGCTGTTCAAACAGCAATCCAAGGCGTGGTAGTCTCGCTTGGATTTGACTTGGATCATCATCTCGGCGGCGATTGCCTAAGGACATCTCCTGGCGGCTCCGTCCCCATTGATCCAGGTGCCACCGTATCTGTATCAGGAGTAGAGGTTGCCGACCAACATCATCACCAGAGAAGGGCACGCTGCTCTGAAGGCTGAACTAGACCACCTCTGGCACACCTACCGTCCCGAAATCACTCAGAAGGTTACCTGGGCCGCCTCTCTAGGGGATCGGAGTGAGAACGCGGATTACCAATACAACAAAAAGCTTCTTCGAGAGATTGATCGTCGGATCAGATACCTCCGGAAGCGGTTGGAGGACATCCGGGTTGTCAACTATGCCCCCGAGCAAGAGGGCAAAGTCTTCTTTGGCGCCTGGGTTGAGATCGACAATGAAGATGGTGAGAGCAAGCGATTCCGAATCGTCGGGTACGATGAGATCTACGGTCGGAAGGACTACATCTCGATTGATTCCCCCATGGCCCGCGCCCTACTGAAGAAAGAGGAAGGGGACGAGGTCGTGGTGCAGACTCCGACGGGCGAAGCGACTTGGTTCATCGCTAGCATTTCCTACGAACAGCCTGCCCACGGGTAGCCCCTTCCACCAGGATTCGGCAGCCTTGCTTGCACCACGGGGGAGCCAGCGCCTACAAACAGGTCGGACAGGATTGGTTGTCAGCAAAGATCGATCCTCGAAGGCAATTTGGCCCGCCTGAAGCGCGCTCAAAAACGCTTGCTGATCAACCAAACCGCTGTGGGCGGTATTGATCAACCACGCATGGGGCTTCATTCGCTGCAGCTCAGCACGCCCCACGATGTTTCTGGAGCGCTCGCTGAGCACCATATGGAGGATAGCGATATCCGCCTGCTCAAAGAGGGTGTCCTTGCTGACCCGCGCCCCCCAATGATCTGCCCGTCCAGGACGCCATCGAGCAGATCAGGCGCTTGGAAAATGGTTATGGCGCCTGAGAAATCTTCGCTCCAATAGATGAAGCAGAGAGAGACGATGGCTAATCGGCCAGACCGAGCCGACCCCAGCTTTGCGCCCCAAGGCTCTGGTCACACGCTGTTGGCCCGACCACCGCTTGATCGCTTAAGATCTATCAGGGCATCAAAGCCTCTTTGCTCGACAGGCCGTCTTTCAGCAGTGTTGCTAACAACTCTGCGTCAAGCGGTTATAGAACCAACGCATATATATTTTGATCAAGAAACTCATCCCCTATACGCTCTGCTTTTTTAAGTGTGCCCTCATAACTGAAACCACAGCGCAATGCCAGCGCATTGCTTTTTCCATTTTTTACGGCAGCCTTGATAACGAAGCGGCATATCTGGCTTTTTTCCACATAAGTTTCAATCAGTTTTTTTACCGCAGCTGATAGAACGCCCTTCCCTTGCATATCAACATCCAACCAGTAACCTAAATAAGCGGTTTTATTCACGAGATCCATCGAATTAAAAGACAGAACACCGCAGGGCTTACCTGACTCACAAAGTATATAAGTTTTGGAGATATCTTCTTGATGTTCCTTTGAGCATGAAATTAAAAATTCCTCTACGTCTTTCGGACATCTTGTGTTTCTAGGCCAGTGCATATACTTTTCAAAGTTTTTTTTATTTTTTGTTATGAGTTCAAACAAGTCCTTAGCGTATGAAGGTTTAGAGTTGACCAAAGATAGAGTTTCTGTAATTTTAATGTCTTCGGATACGCAATAAATGTCGTCAAGCACCAGACAATTGGGCTTGGATGGCGACCGACATAAACCAAGACGTCTGTCGTCGTATTTATAAACCACAGGCTTACACCTGACCCACTGAGTCATAGTTTGAAGGTCATACGCCCCACACCCTTTTATAAGAAAATGATCATTTTCCTTGAGAGAAAACGTTTCCCCGAGAGCTGTAATATAATCCGCTTCGAAGCAATTAAAACCCACTAAGTACTGAGCGTGACGCGTCGGCGCTTCTGGAAAATTTGATACAGGTACGATCGAATGAGCCCACTGATGGATTGAGGGAACCCAGTTTGAAGCCACGTTTGTTTGGAGAAGCTCTATGCCATTACGCCACTTAGTACTAAAAACCCTACCGCAGAGATAGCCATAATCCTCACTGAGGCATCTACCCGGCTCAAAGATGTAACGCCAATGCTGATTTACTTGCCCAAACAATGCTTGAGCTTTTTGAGCGATTTCTTTAAAAAAAATATCAGCAGAGGGTGTTTTGATGTTGATATCTTTTGAGAATGAGTCTGCTGGGAAACCGCTTCCCAAGTCTAGTATTCCTCGCTCCGGCATATGTTTGACTAGGAAAGAAGCCCATAGCGCCAGCGTGTCAGTTATGGCTGTCGTCGCCGGCAGATTTGACCCAGCATTAAGATGAAATCCGACATGCTCTATGCACTCGTACCTGCGAAGGCAGGGCAAGAGAATTTCTTCAAACTCATTTGATGTACAGCCGAAGCGGGAATATCCCGTGTCTCGATAAAGATGCGATAAGCGAATTATGATCTGGCATTTCTTTCTGATGTTCGAACATATAGACCCTAGCCTCTCGACTTCACTAATGCTATCAACCTGCACCAGCACCTCGTGCTTAACAGCGAACAACAGTTCGTCATCGAGCTTAAGCGGGCCATCAAAAATTATTTGGTTGCTTTCAAAGCCTGCTTGTAACGCTAAATTGATTTCCTCTATTGAACAGGCCTCCACCCAGTAATGGTTATCTTTGAGCATTTGACAAAATGCCCCTAAATTACACGATTTCAACGAAGCCGCGAGCACGACCCCATCAAAGTGCTTTTTTGCAGAACGCATAAAGCTTTCCGCTTTCGCTCGGGCACTTTCAAGATCAAAAATGAAAAAAGGCCGATCAGGGCTGGCCTCCTCTAAGATATGATTCCGGACAGTCTCCATGAATCTTTCCGGGGGAGCTATTTGTGCCATGTCTGGAAAGCCACTCCTTGAAAATCTTTCTGAGCGTTCAAGCTTTTTCGAATTTCAAAAAAGTGACTATATAAAGCTTCTTGTTGATCCGTCGCCATAGCTCTAGTTCCAGGATTTTCTTGACATAAATAACGCCTTACACGCATTGCCAGTGCATCCTCACTTTCAGCAAACAGTTCGTACGTAAATTCGGAGCCGAGGGTAAATCCATGCCCCGTAAAAAATTCCTTCCAATAATCGTATGTCCAAGAGGGTTCTGGACGCCAGCCTAGTGCTTTCTCGACCGCATTTAGTATAAATTCCGGGGGCGTCAACCTGAAAAAAAAGTTTGAGATGCACAAGATTCCAGTATGCTTTAGAACTCGATGGCATTCTGACAATGCGCGCTGGCGATCCTGGATGAAACCAAAGTTACAACCACCTAGCACATGAGTGAATGACTCATTTTCGAATGGCAATGCGCAAGCATCGGCCACTAAGTATTGTAATTTATCGGTCGCATTTAGTTCGTTTGTTTTTTCATTAGCAACGCTGACTGCCGCACTACTTGTATCAATACCTACGGCCCGGCTTCCTACCTGCTCATAACAATACCTTGAACTAAATCCTGTAGAGCAAGCTAAATCTAGAAGATAAGAGCCAGAGGTAACAGTCGACGCCTCGATCAAATAGTCGAGCGCATGACTTGCACCAGGAGGTGTATTCTCTTGCTGCATGAATGCTACAAGATCAGGATAGGTCATAGAACTGAAGTCTACGCGCTTGGTGTTCACGAGATAATCTTCCGAGAAAGCATGATTAGAGATAGATGCGAAGACAAGCTTCGCATCTATTTAGAGTCAAGCTGGTGCAGATCCGCTTAAAGACCTACAGCTTTAGACGAGCTCTAATTGCACATCGAATGCTGGTGAGCACTCGGAAGTGTGCAGACGCTGGCAAGAGACTCCTTGAGTTGTTCATGTTTAGTAAAGGGTGCGACTGGTTGGCCCGCTGCATTGACTTGAAGCTGCGCCTCAGTCTCAACCGGTGCCGGTGGCAAAGCAGTAGCCTGTACGGCAGGCGAACTTGCCAAGATAACTGAAGCGATACCAAGCAATTTCTTATCCATGTTACATTCCTTTGTTTTCCGTGAGAACGATTATCGCTCCTGGTTATGGTTGCGACTTATAGCTCTTTTGTCAAGCATCTTTTTAAAGTCGCGTAATAATTCTACCTCTCCCATGCAGACAGCTTAAAATGTTAACTCACCTCGCTTACTTGCCACTCCCTAAACACCGGATGGATAGTCAAGCTTACAGGATCATTCTAGAGCTATCCCAGCGCTCTATTCTGGATTCAAATCCTTTGAATGTGTGTGTTGCCAGTGCAGAAATCAAATTGCTGCTTAGCATCGACGCAAGACTGAAATTTACTGGGCCGTAGCTCGGCATTATGCCGCTTGGCAACCTTGTGAGTGGTGCCGATACGTCACGCCTGACGCTGGGCGCAAGGTTTTTCGCATCGCTTGGATTAAATAGGAGCGATGTACTGAAGCAATGAAGATATCCACCAGATACAACGGGTATATCGAACTCCTCTGCGATAAAAACACCATCTCTCGCGAGAGTAGGAGGATCGTCAGCAGTTATAACAGCGCCTTGAACATCTGAAATAAGTTCCCTCAGCAACTCAAGTGAGCAGGGTTTCACGTGAGTTACTACGCTCAGATTTTCAAACCTTGCAGTCAGCGCCTTCTTGAGCACGTCCACTTTATAGTTTCCTACATCTGCAAGCGTCCAAAAGAGCTGGCGATTCAAGTTACTCTTTTCTACCACGTCATGATCGGTTAGTATTAGATTTCGTATACCCGCACCTGCTAACAGCATCGCCACTGAACTTCCGATTCCTCCACAACCAGCAATTATAATTTTGGAGTTTTTCAGTATTTCCATGTCGGCTATTACATCTGCACACTGGCGTGCAACACTCAAGAAGTAGCTCGTCGTTCTGCTGGTTACAGGATCTTGAAGAAGCTGCTTCACTTGTTCAATTTCATCGTGCGCACCCTGGATTAAAGCTCCACATTCCTTCAGGGCCTGCTCCAGCGATTGTTCGTCTCCACTTCTGAAACTCGAAATTCCTTTAGGGCCATTTATAATGGTCTCATCGGATTCCCGGGAAAACAGTACGGAGGGCGCAATAATGGCAACCGGCTTGCCGTGTTTGTAGTAAACTAAATCGTCCATGACTACCTCTTATGTCCGCATGACGCTTTTGAAATAAACGATTAGGAATGGGAAAAGTTTAAGGCTGGTTCAGCTGTCATCTTTTTTCGGTAGTGGAGGCTTTCAAGGCCTGAGAAATCACTGGGAAGCTGGGTGAAGGGCTAATCAAGCGCACGCGGGACAAACCCAGCAGCTCTGATCTAGTTCGCGCCGTGCTGGAGCTGAAGGCCAGCGGCATGTCGAAAACAGAGGTGAGTCGAGCGCTTGATTTACCGGAAGCGACTGTCAGTTGTTATAGGCTCAAGAACTGCCTGGCTAGAAAGGGATTTGTGGTCTTAGGCTCTGTATGAAAAGCCTTGATACTCGGTGATGCTGCGTTGAAAACAACCTCGGAATGCTCATTTACAACCCGTAAAGTCGGGCGCGACTCCGACCGTTCCTCGGCTGTTTTCGCCTTGCCTGACCTTCGTCTCAAGACTTTTCATACAGACCCTAGCGGTTCATTTCCAGCACACTTCACAAGAAGCGATGGTGCGGGCTGACAACATTCGCCAGTGGATCGAAGTGGGAATTCCACCGCGGGAAATCGCAGTATTGATGCCTCGTCAGGTAGACGACTATGGCTCGGCCCTGATGGCGGAGCTTGTCAGGCGGGGCATTACTTCAAGGAATGACAGCGAGCTGCAGGACTTGCCAAAAGAGCCTGCAGGCCGGCTGATGATCGACTACCTCACCTGCCTGTATGGCAAAGGCCAATCGGATGCCTGGGCGCGTCTGATGGACTTGTTCACCCCTATGAGGAGGCCAGCGCATCCGCAGCAGGCGCAAGGCGCCCACCGAGAGACCGAGCTTAACGAAAAACGCCTGGCCGCGACACGCCGCTCAACGGCGGGTGATCAGGCCCTGGCGGGCGATGCGGGTGAGCTGGCCTATGACCTCGTCGGCATCCTGCGCCGCGGGGGCCTGGATCACGGCCAGGTCGAAGCGGTCGTTGCCATACTGATCGAGCTGGTCACAGCTGTCGGAGAACTGGATGAGGAAGGCACAAGCCTGGCCCTTGCGCCGGGAGAAGCCATCGAGATTGCGCAAAAGCGTGGGTTGATGCTGGCCGCCGAGCAGGATGCGCGGGGTACGGGAAGCCTGGTTCTTGGCCAGAGGGGTCAAACAGACACTGGTACGTGGGCAACTCATGGAGTCTCTCTCCGCCTCGCTGATCCCGCTGGGCAGCGGTGGGAGGCGTCACCGAACCAGCGCTTTAGCGGTATTTCGGATGACCCACCGGGGCCTCTCCTGCGCCCCGCAAGTAGCTGTTTAAATCGGCGCAATCGGTATGCTAGAGGGACACGCCGCAAGTTACAAGCTGCAAGTTGATCGCTTTGACCACTTGCAGCTTGAGGCTTGAAGCTTGCAGCTTTATTTCAGCGTGCGATCACATGGTCCAGCGACAGGCGGCCCGCGCCATCGATCAGCACCGCCACGGTGCCGGCCAGCAGCGCCAGGGCGAACTCATAACCGTTGTTGGACATGAACAACCCGTTGCCGATATGCACCGAGAAGATCGCCACTACCAGGGTCACGCTGAGTGCCAGCGCAGCCGGGCGGGCCAAAAGGCCGACCACCAGCGCCAGGCCGCCAAAGAACTCGGCGCTGCCGGACAGCAGGGCCATGAGGTAGCCCGGAGCCAGGCCGATGCTTTCCATCCACTGGCCGGTGCCTTCCAGGCCGTAGCCACCGAACAGGCCGAAGAGTTTCTGCGCGCCGTGGGCCATGAAGATGACACCGACCAGGATGCGCACGACGCTCAGGCCGTAGCCGGCGCGGGTGTTGAAAAGGGCTTTCAGGGAGTTGTTCATGGGGCGCTTCCTTGTTTGAGCGTGTGTGTGTTGGATGGGCGCCATCATAATCAAATCATCGGATAAGAAAATCGCAAAAAACGCGCAATTAATATCGAAAAATTTGATTTTATCAGCGCTTGGCCACCCGCTCAAGGGAGGCGCGCTCGCGGTTGAACGCGAGGTAGTACTTGTTGACACTGTTGACGAAGTTCACCGGCCCCATCCCCACCTGCTCCATGGCGATGCGCTCGGTCTGGAAGAACCACTGGTTGCCATTGAGCCCCCGTCGCCGGGCTTCGGCGCGCATGGCCTGGACCCGCTCCGGTCCGAGGTTGTAGGCGGCCAGGATGAACGCCATGCGCTCGCGCTCGTTGAGCTGCGGGCTGGCGAAGAACTTGCGGCGGATCAGCGCCAGGTAGCGGGCACTGGCCTGGACGTTGCCATCCACCGTGGCGGTGTTGCTCACGCCTACCCGCTGGGCCGCCGACGGCGTGATCTGCATCAGCCCGTGGGCACCGCCGGTGCCCCGCGCCTTGGGATCGAGGGTGGACTCCTTGAACGCCAGGGCAGCCAGGTTGAGCCAGTCGAACTGCTGGTCGCCGCCATGTTTCTGCAACACCGGGCGCAACGCGGCCAGGCGTTGGCGGTCCTGACGGGCCAATGGATTGTGCACCCGGTACTGGCGCCGGTAGATGCGCTCGAACGCCGCGTCCTGGTTGTCGGGGGCGCGGTAGGTGGCCAGGAAGCGGTCCACCGCCGCACGCAACATCGGCGCATCCTTGCGCAGATACCAGCGCATGGCCTGGGGCGGGGCCAATTGCAGCTTGCTCTCGACCCGCAGGCGCGGCATCACCCGCGCCCAGCGCTGGGCGATGGGACGCTCCACCACGGTCAGCGGGTAGATGCCGGCCTGGACCATCTCCAGCACATCCTCCACCGCCAGCGTCGGATCGACCCACTCCACCTTGATCGGTGCCCGCTTGCGCAGCGCCAACTGCTGGTTGAGTGCCTCGATTGCCGGACCCGCGGCACTGGCGGTGGTCAGGGCGATGGTGCGGCCGGACAGCTGTTCGGCACGGTTGTAGCCGCGCTCGCCCTTGCGCCCGACCAGCTGCAAGGGAACCTGGTCGAGCACTGGTGCGCTGGCATCGACGCCGCGCACCACGCCAGGGTCGAGCAACTCTCCCGGCGCGGCAAGATCGCCCTCGCCGCGCTGCAGCGCACCAAGCAACTGTTCCTTGGCGCGGGGGATGATCTTCAGGGTGATATCCTGGCCGTCGGCGATCCGGGCATTGAGGGCGTGCTCCAGGGCACGCAGGCGGTAGTACTCGATCCCGACCGGTTCACCCTTTACCTCGCCGGAGCTGTTGCGGCTCTGGTTGACCAACACCCGCAGCACCTTGCTCGAGCGGATCTGCGTCAGGTCACGGGCCTGGCTGGCAGGCACATGCTGCTGCGGCCCCGCCTCGCCGGCAGCGACCGGCCCGGCGGCCAGCAACCCGGACAGCAACAGGCTGGTGAAAAAGGTTCGCACCATGGCGGTAAGGGTCCGAGGGCGGTTGGCAGGCACCATGCGCTGTGATCGATCCGTGATAAATGACCGCAACAGACCACGGCAAACGTTTGAAGTTCTTGGCTTTTTCGCGATATCTGGGTTTTTGCTATGCTGGCCGCCCCGCGGCAAGAGGTAGCACCATGCAACTGATCGATATCGGCGTCAACCTGACCAACAGCAGTTTCCGCGACCAGCAGGCCGCTATCGTCGAGCGTGCCGTGGAAGCCGGCGTGGCACAGATGGTCCTCACCGGCACCAGCCTGGATGTCAGCGCCGAGGCGCTTGAACTATGCCAGCGCCTGGACGAGCCCGGCCAGCGTCTGTTCGGTACTGCCGGCGTGCACCCCCACGATGCCAGCCACTGGAGCGCCGACAGCGAACGCCAACTGCGCGAACTGCTCGCTCAGCCACGGGTCGTGGCCGTGGGCGAATGCGGCCTGGACTTCAACCGCGACTTCTCCCCACGCCCCGCCCAGGAAAAGGCCCTGGAGGCGCAGCTGGCGCTGGCGGTCGAGCTGCGCCTGCCGGTGTTCCTCCACGAGCGCGAGGCAAGCGAACGCCTGCTGGCGATCCTCAAAGGCTACCGCGACCACCTGAGCGCGGCGGTGGTGCACTGCTTCACCGGTGAACGCCAGGCACTGTTCGCCTACCTCGACATGGACCTGCATATCGGCATCACCGGCTGGATCTGCGACGAGCGTCGTGGCACCCACCTGCACCCACTGGTCGGCAGCATCCCGCAAGGCCGCCTGATGCTGGAAAGCGACGCGCCCTACCTGCTGCCCCGAAGCCTCAGGCCCAAGCCGAAGAACGGTCGCAACGAGCCTGCGTTCCTTCCCGAAGTGCTGCGCGAGGTGGCACAGCACCGCGGCGAAGCGATGGAGCACACCGCCGCCCATACCAGCACCTGCGCCCGCGCGTTCTTCGGCCTGCCTGAGGTTTCTTGACGCATATCAACGAGGCTTCTGGCCTTGGCGGGCACAATGATGGCACCTTGCCAATAATGTTTCCGCCAACTCAGAGAAGACCTACCATGGGTGCCTGGCTTAGCAACGTTTCCCTCAAATACAAGTTCTGGGCCGTCAACGCAGTGGCCTTCGTCACCACGCTGATGCTGGTGCTCTACGCGGTGCACCTGGAGCAACAAGCCCGCGCCAGCGGCGCCCGGGCGCAAGCGCAGGCCCAGGCCGAACTGCTGGCAGCCTGGCCCGCCGGACAGGCACTGCCCACGCAGGCCAACCTGATCACCTGGCGCAACGGCCAGACGCCGCAATTTGCCGGTGAACCACTCGAGGCCCTGCGCGATGCCCAAGGCTGGGTCGATCTGCCCGGGGCCTGGATCCTCGGCGACAACCCGCTGCGCGGCGCCCAGGTATTGCGCCGGGGCGAGCAGCACATCGCCGTGCTTGCCCAGTCCCCCAGCCTGCGTCAGGTCTATTTCGACCGTTTCAGCAACTATGCCGTGTGCGTGCTGATCCTGATGCTGGCGATGCTGTGCGCCTCGCAGTTGCTGATCCGCTTCCTGCTCAGCCAGCTCAACACCCTCAAGGATGTGATGCTGCATGTGGAAAAGACTGGCGACCTCTCGGCCCGGGTGCCGCTGGCCTGCGGCGACGAGGTCGGGCAGATGGCCGGTGCCTTCAACGCCATGCAGACCACTTACCACCGCGTGGTCAGCACCGTCGCGCGCACCGCCGCGCAGCTGGATTCGGGGGCCGCGCGCCTGGCCGGCAGCATGGACGAGGTGCGCCACGGCATGATCGGCCAGCAGAGCGAGACCGACCAGGCGGCCACCGCAATCAACGAGATGACCGCCACGGTACACCATATCGCCCAGCACGCCGGCGCCACCCGCGACCTGTCGCAGACCGCCGACACCCTGGCCGGCAGCGGCCAGGCCGTGGTCAGCCGCGTGCAGGATTCGATTGCCGGGCTGTCCAGTGGTGTGCAGCAGACCGCCGAAATGATCCGCCAGCTGGCCGACGACAGCCAGAAGATCAATGGCGTGGTGGGGGTCATCCACAGCATCGCCGAACAGACCAACCTGCTTGCCCTCAACGCCGCCATCGAGGCCGCCCGGGCCGGCGACCTGGGCCGGGGCTTCGCCGTGGTCGCCGACGAGGTGCGCAACCTGGCCAAGCGCGTGCAGACCTCCACCGACGAGATCACCAGCATGGTCGCCGACCTGCAGGCCGGCACCCGCGACGCGGTGGATTTCATGCAGGAAAGCTCGTATAAGGCCGACGATTGCGTCAAGCAGGCGCGCGAAGCCGGCGAGGCCCTGGCCGAGATCACCAGCGCGGTGGCACAGATGCGCGAAAGCAACACCCAGATCGCCGTGGCCGCCGAGCAGCAGAGCCAAGTGGCCGAGGAAATGAACCGCGCCGTCGTCAGCATCCGCGACGTGACCGAAGAGACCGTGCAGCAGACCGTGGGCTCGGCCACCACCAGCAGCGAACTGGCGACCCTCGCCGGCGAACTGAACAAGGCCATCGGCCAGCTCAAGCTTTGACCCGCACTGGCTATGGTCACCATAGCCAGCCTCGATTGGCCCCCCTGCGGGGGCCGCACTAAGCTTTGGACAGACCCCTGAGGATCCGTCCATGAGCAAACGACTGCCCAACCTGCCCGCCTGGCAATGGCGCGGCTACCACCACAATCACCGCCACCCCACCAACCTGGTGCTGCATCTGATCGCAGTGCCGCTGTTCATCCTGGGCGCGCTGCTGGTGTTGTCGGGGCTGTTCGCGCTGGACCTGTCGCAGATCGCCGTGGGCGTCATCGCGTTGGTGGCCGGGCTCGGCCTGCAACGCCAGGGGCATCGCCTGGAAGCCGAGCAGCCCGAGCCTTTCGTCAATCGCCAGGATGCCCTGCAGCGGCTGCTCACCGAGCAGTTCATCACCTTCCCGCGCTTCGTGCTTAGCGGCGCCTGGTGGCGGGCCTGGCGCGAGCGGCACAAGCACGGTAAATGACAAGATCGAGCACACAGCGCCGCTGACGCGGCGCATCGCCGGCAAGCCGGCTCCCACAGGAATGGTGTATGACCCAGCGTTAACACGATCGGAGTGGGAGCCGGCTTGCCGGCGATGGGGCGCAAAGCGGCCCCTGTCCAGTGTCCTGCCAGACTCAGGCGAACACGGTCACCGTCTGCCGACTCAATGCCAACAGTTCCCCTTCAGCCGTCCACAACGCAGCGGCCGCATGCCCATAACCATCACGGGCATACTCGGTCTCGACCACATAGCGGCACCAGTCGAGGGTCGACAGCCGCGGCGTTGGCTGCACGAACTCGATGGTCCAGGTCAGCGTGCTACCGGCGGCGGGCTGCTTGAGATATGGCAGCAGGCTGGGCGGCCAGGCATCGACCAGCGCCAGCAGGTGCGCCACCCCGACCGGCTCCTCGGCGACATCACGCAGGCGTACCCAACCGCCCATATGCCGTGAGTCATTGCCACTGAACGGCAGGCCGCCCACCGCCCAGCGAAACGCCACGTGCTGCATGAATTCCGGTGTAATGCCCTTGATGAAGGGCAGCTCCGGTGCCGCCTCCTGCAGCGGCTTCATCGGCATCGCGGCTGGCGCGTCGACCGCCACCACGGAAGGACGACCGGCACCGAAACTGCCCTGCACCAGGGTCACCACCTGGCCATCCTGCACGGCGCGTCCCAGCAAGGTGCTGACCGCCTTGCCCTCGCGCAGCACCTCAACCTCCAGGCTGATCGGCACATCCGGCGCCGCCGGGCCGACGAAGGTGATGGCCAGCGAACGCACCGGGCGGTTGTCGCCGAGCTTCTGGCGCATCGCTTCATGCACCATCGCCGCCATCAAGCCGCCGAACACCGCGCGGCCCTGGGCCCAGCCAGCCGGTACGCTGACCGCCTCGGGGTGAGCGCGCGCGGCTGTCAGCAATTCTGTGAAGTTCATGTGCCAGGGCTCCTGCGCGAAAAGAACCGATAGTAACCAGCGATCACGCCAGCCACAGCCCGCATTTCGGTCATTTGCCGGGACTAACGGCGCGCCAGGGCTTTTTGCAATGCCTCGAGAGTCAGATCCGAGCGCCCCTCGGCAGCATGCAGCTCATGCTCCCAGGCCACCTTGCAGCCTGCCAGGTCACTGTGCTCGTGCACTTGCAGCAGCCACTGCACGCGGTCATGCCAGTCGCCAAGATCACCTTGCGCCTTTTTCAACAGCCGCTGCAGCCCCTTGCCGGCATGCTCGAGTTGGGGGTACGCCTCGTCCCCGTAGCGAACGCGCTTGATCAGCAGGCGCAGACGATGCCGATCATGGGCCGGGTCGTCCAGCGCCCTGGCCAGCTTGCGCCATTGCTTCTCCAGGCGCTTGTCGATGCGTCTGCGCATGCCTTGCGTCAAGCCTTCGCGGTCGGCAGCACGCAAAAACAGCGGGAAGGCGTCGAGGATCGCCAGCACCCGAGTAAGCTGGGCACTGGACGCGACGCCGGCAAAGGTCCGTGCCCTCCCCTCCTGACGGCGCTCGCCGGCCTGCACATGACCGCGCCCGACCAGTTGCGCGGCCAGCACTTCACGGTCACGCAACGGTGTGGTGAGCGTGCCCAGTGCCCCCGCCGCTTCCTCCAACTGCTCGACACCCGGCAAGCCACGCAAAGGCCGCAACAAACTGCGCAGCCGCCGTAGGGTGGTGCGCAGGTCGTGCAGCGCCTCGCTGTCGGTATCGGCGGCGAGGCGCTCGCGACAGGCCAGCATTCCCACCTGCAGGGTCAGGACCCTGGAAACCACATGGTCGATCATGCTCGGCATGTGACGCTCCTCACTCAACGCCCGGCGCGGGACTCACGAATGTAGAAACGCGCTTTCTCGGCCTTGTGGGTACAACCTTCAAAGCCTTCGAACTGCTGCTGGGTCTTGGCACCGGTCAGCAGCGACAACGCCTTGGAATAGCTCACGGTGCCGGCAAAGCCTTCGGCCTTGGCCAGGTCAAGTTCCTTCCAGGCGGCATCGAGCTGGGTCGCGCAACTGTCACGGTAGGCCGTCTTGCCCGCGCAGCCGGCCAAGGCCAGGGCAATCAGAGGAAGGGTGATCCAGGCTTTCATCGGTAATACCTCGAGGGTGGAAACTGAAGTGGCCGTTCGACGGTAAAGCAAACAAAAAGTGCCCTGCTCAGCGTAGTCCAGCACGGACTACATTGAAGCACAGGCGGCATGGGTGCATTGTTGGACCATGGTTGCACAGGCACAGGGGGAAAAATCATGGGCAAACGCGTGGCGTTGGTGCTGGGCTCCGGCGGGGCCCGAGGGTACGCGCACATCGGTGTGATCGAGGAGATCGAACGCCGCGGCTACGAGATCGCGTGCATCGCCGGTTGCTCCATGGGCGCGGTGATCGGCGGCATCTACGCCGCCGGCAAACTCGACGAGTACCGCAGCTGGATCGAGAGCCTGGACTACCTCGACGTGCTGCGCCTGGTCGATGTCAGCTTTCGCCTGGGCGCCATTCGTGGCGACAAGGTGTTCGGGCAGATCCGCAAGATCGTCGGCGAGATCAACATCGAACAGTTGCGCATTCCCTACACGGCAGTCGCCACCGACCTGACCAACCAGCAGGAAATATGGTTCCAGGAGGGCTGCCTGCACCAGGCCATGCGCGCCTCGGCGGCCATTCCCAGCCTGTTCACCCCGGTGGTGCAAGGTAATCGCATGCTGGTCGATGGCGGTATTCTCAATCCGTTGCCGATCGTCCCGGTGGTGTCCAGCCACTGCGACCTGATCATCGCCGTCAACCTCAACGCCACCAACCAGAAGCAGTATCAGTTGCCGGTGATCGAGCGCCCGGCGGCGTTCAAGATGCGTTTCGACGCCTTGATCAGCTCGCTGGGGTCGCGCCTGCCGTTCCGGCGCAAGCCGGCCGAACAGCTGATCCGCCTGGAGCAGGAGATCGTCGCCGAAGGGCTGGCCTCATCCAACCCCTGGCTGGGCGAGAGCGCCGAACCGCAGGGCCAGCAGCCGGCGGCGGCGCCACAGAGCGAAGGCGCGCCCAAGTCGGCCACCGGCTCGTTCATCGTCGACAACGTCGGCCCCGCGTCCTTGCTGGACCTGATCAACCAGAGTTTCGAAGTGATGCAGACGTCGTTGGCGCAGTACAAGATCGCCGGGTATCCGCCGGATGTGCTGATCAACGTACCCAAGCGGGTGTGCCGGTTCTTCGAGTTCTACAAGGCGCCGGAGTTGATCGCCCTGGGGCGGGAGATCGCCCGGGACACGCTGGACAACCATGAGGGAATCCGGCGTCCCTGAAACAAGTCCGTGCACACCTGCCGCAGGTCGTCATGCAGGAGCGGGCTTGCCCCGCGATGAACCAAAGCCAGAAACGAAACAGGCCGCATAAGCGGCCTGTTTCGCGATCAGCACACGACTCAGTAGCGGGTGATGTCGGCACTGCCTTCAAGCAGCTTGCGATAAGCCGCGAAGTCTTGCGAACCGGCACGCGATGCGAGATAGCGACGGATCTGCGCCTTCTCTTCATCGGTGGCGGCAGCACCTTCGTTGACGCCCTTCAGCTGCAGGACCACCAGGCTGCCATCGCCCAGCACCACGCTGCCGTAGACTGGCTTGTCCTTGGCCGCTGGCTTGCCGAGGCGGAACACCGCCTGCAGCTCGGCCGGGTCGATGCCATCCTGGCCACGGGTGACCGCTTCATGGAGCTTCCAGCCCTGACCTTCGGCCTTGACCGAGCCATCCCGCAGGCCGGCGATCAGTTTGTCGGCCTTGGCCTTGAGTTCGGCAATCGCCTTCTCCTTGGCCAGGTGCTCGCTGATGTTCTTGGCCACGGCCTCCAACGGCAGCTGCTCGGGCTTGCGGTGCTCCTTGACGCGCACGACCACCACGGTTTCCGGGTCGAGTTCGATGGCGTTGCTGTTGGCGCCCTCTTCGAGCACCTGCTCGCTGAACGCGGCCTGGATCACCGCACGGTTGGCAGTGATGCCTTCACCACCCTCGCGACCGAAGGCGGCAGAGGTGTGTACCTTCAGGCCCAGGTCCTGGGCCGGCTGGGCCAGGTCGGAAGCTTCGAAGGCGGTGTCTTCGAGCTGCTTGGTGGCCTCGACGAAGCGCTGCTCCACCTGCTGGGTCTTCAGCTCGTGGGTCAGTTTGTCCTTCAGGCTGGCGAAGCTCGGTACGTCCGGCGCCTGCACGCCCAGCAGCTTGATCAGGTGGTAACCGAACTCAGTGCGCACGGGTGCCGATACCTGGTCCTTGTTCAGCTTGTACAGCGCGTCCTCGAAGGCCGGGTCGTACACACCAGGGCCGGCGAAGCCGAGGTCACCACCGGTGCTGGCCGAGCCTGGATCCTGGGAGAACTCCTTGGCCAGTTTGGCGAAGTCCTCGCCTTTGCCCAGGCGCTGCTGGATCTCATCGATGCGGGCCTTGGCCTTGGCATCGTCGGTCTTGTCGTTGACCTCGATCAGAATGTGCGCGGCATGGCGCTGCTCGCCCAGATTGGCGATTTCCTTCTCGTACAGGGCCTTGAGCTCGCCGTCGTCGACCTTGACCTGATCGAAGAAGGCCGACTTCTTCAGCTCGAGGTAATCGATGACCACTTGATCCGGGGTCATGAATTCCTTGGCGTGCTGGTCGTAGTGCGCCTTGACCTCGTCATCGCTCACCTTGACCGCGGCCGGATCGGCCTTGAAGGTCTGCGAAGCGAAATCACGGGTCTGCTTCTCGAGGCGGGCGAAGGTTTCAACCTGCTTGTCGGTGACGAAGCTGCTGCCGGCAAGGCCGGTGCGCAGTTGGCCGATGAGCATTTCCTGGGCGAGCATCTCGCGGAACTGCATGCGCCCGTAGCCCATCTGGCGGATGACCGAATCGAAGCGCTCGGCGCTGAACTTGCCATCGACCTGGAATTCAGGCGTCTGCAGGATCAGCTGATCCAGCGCGGCCTCGGAAAAAGCGAACTTGGCATCTTCGGCACCCTGCAACAGCAGCTTGCGATCGATCAGCCCCTTGAGCGCGGCTTCGCGCAGCATCTTCTCGTCCAGCAGCGCAGGGTCGAAATCCTTGCCCAACTGTTGCATCAGCTGGCGGCGCTGCATGTCCACGGCCTGGCTCAGCTCGTTCTGGCTGATGGTCTGGCCGTTCACCTTGGCGGCGTCCTGGCTATGGCTGGCGGCCTGGAAAATGGCCTCGAAACCGGTCAACGCCATCAGTACGACGATGAGGCCGATGATGGTCTTGGCAATCCAACCTTGTGAATTGTCCCTGATATTCTGCAGCATGCGTCCCCCAGAAACGGCTGTACCACTGCGTCGACAACCGCGGAGCGTGGGTAGAATCCTGATAGAAGAAAGGCGCATCCAGTGGATGCGCCTTTTCGAAGCGAGCGTGCCAGCGGGAACGTTTGCGACCCGCCGTCACGCGGTCGGCCCTGGCGACGCCCGGGCCGGCTGAAAGACGACTTAGTTGACGGCGTCTTTCAGGCCCTTGCCAGCTTTGAAGCCAGGAACCTTGGCGGCAGCGATCTTGATCGCCTTGCCGGTTTGCGGGTTACGGCCGGTGCGCTCAGCGCGCTCCTTGACCGAGAAGGTGCCGAAGCCAACCAGGACAACATCGTCACCGGCTTTCAGGGCGCCTTGAACGGATTCGATCACTGCGTCCAGCGCACGGCCGGCTACAGCTTTCGGGATGTCAGCGGATGCGGCGATAGCGTCAATCAGTTCCGACTTGTTCACTCTAAGTCCCCTTATTTCTCTATTGAGTTTGTTTCTAAGTATGTAATGAAAAGCTTATGAAACGAGCGCTGGGTGGCCTGTTGACACTGGCGTGCCGCTTTATAGCAAGGGGCCGAAAATGCTGTCAACCAAAGCCCCCCAGCGAAATACGTACTAGTGCGTGCTGATTCTTTCCTTAGCATCGCCGTCGCGCTTCTCATCTTTCGCGACAATCTCCGGAGCCACATCTGGCAAGGGCTCCGGGGCGTATTGCAGCGCAATTTGGAGGACTTCGTCAATCCATTTGACCGGTTTGATCTGAAGATCCTGTTTGATGTTTTCCGGAATCTCCTTCAAGTCGCGAACATTCTCTTCCGGAATGATCACCGTCTTGATCCCGCCACGGTGTGCCGCCAGGAGTTTTTCCTTGAGCCCGCCAATGGCCAGGACCTGGCCACGCAAGGTGATCTCACCGGTCATCGCCACATCGGCGCGAACCGGGATCTGGGTCAGGGCCGACACCAGTGCGGTGCACATGCCGATACCGGCGCTAGGGCCATCCTTGGGCGTGGCACCTTCGGGCATGTGGATGTGAACGTCGCGCTTCTCGTGGAAGTCTGCAGCGATCCCCAGGCTTTGAGCGCGGCTGCGCACCACCGTCTGCGCGGCGGTGATCGACTCGACCATGACGTCGCCGAGCGAACCGGTCTTGATCAATTGCCCCTTGCCGGGAATAACCACCGCCTCGATGGTCAGCAGCTCACCACCCACCTGAGTCCAGGCCAGGCCCGTGACCTGGCCGATTTGATCCTGCTGCTCGGCCAGGCCGTAGCGGAACTTGCGCACGCCCAGCAACTGCTCGAGCTGCTCGCCGGTTACCTTGACCTTCACCTGCTTGGCACCGGTGTGCTCCTTGACCACTTTGCGGCAGACCTTGGCGATCTGGCGCTCCAGGCCACGCACGCCGGCCTCGCGGGTGTAGTAGCGAATGATGTCGCGAATGGCCGAAACGTCGACCTCCAACTCATCCTTCTTCAACCCATTGGCCTTGACCTGCTTGGGCACCAGGTACTTGACCGCAATGTTGATCTTTTCGTCCTCGGTGTAGCCCGGCAGGCGGATGACTTCCATGCGATCAAGCAGCGCCGGCGGGATGTTCATCGAGTTCGAGGTGCACAGGAACATCACGTCCGAGAGGTCGTAGTCGACCTCCAGGTAGTGATCGTTGAAGTTGTGGTTCTGCTCGGGGTCGAGCACCTCCAGCAACGCCGAGGCCGGGTCACCGCGCATGTCGCTGCCCATCTTGTCGATCTCGTCGAGCAGGAACAGCGGGTTGCGTACACCGACCTTGGTCATTTTCTGAATCAGACGACCGGGCATCGAGCCGATGTAGGTACGACGGTGGCCACGGATCTCGGCCTCGTCACGCACGCCGCCCAACGCCATGCGCACGAACTTGCGATTGGTGGCGGCGGCGATCGACTCGGCCAGCGAGGTCTTGCCCACGCCAGGTGGCCCGACCAGGCACAGCACCGGGCCACGGATCTTCTTCACCCGCTTCTGCACGGCGAGGTACTCGAGGATGCGTTCCTTGACCTCTTCCAGACCGTAGTGGTCCGCGTCGAGGATCTCCTCGGCCTTGGTCAGGTCCAGGCGCACCTTGCTCTGGGCTTTCCATGGCACCTGCACCAGCCAGTCGAGGTACGAGCGCACCACGGTAGCTTCAGCCGACATCGGCGACATCTGCTTGAGCTTGTTCAGCTCGGCCTGGGCCTTGGCCAGGGCGTCCTTGGGCAAGCCTGCGGCGTCGATGCGCTTCTTCAGCTCCTCGACTTCGTTGTGGCCTTCGTCGCCATCGCCAAGCTCCTTCTGAATGGCCTTCATCTGCTCATTCAGGTAGTACTCGCGCTGGCTGCGCTCCATCTGCTTCTTCACGCGACCGCGAATGCGTTTCTCGACCTGCAGCAGGTCGATCTCGGCATCGAGCAGCGCCAGCACGTGTTCGACACGCGCCTGCAGGTCGACGATCTCGAGGATTTCCTGCTTCTGCTCGATCTTCAACGCCATGTGCGCGGCCATGGTATCGACCAGGCGCCCAGGCTCCTCGATGCTGTTGAGCGAGGACAACACTTCGGCCGGGACTTTCTTGCCCAGTTGCACGTATTGCTCGAACTGAGACAGCAGGGTGCGCACGAAGACCTCGGACTCGCGCTCGGCGGTCTCGACTTCGTCGATCAGGCTGACTTCGGCACGGATATGGCCATCGACTTCATTGAAGCGCTCGACAGCACCACGCTGCTCACCCTCGACCAACACCTTGACGGTGCCATCGGGCAGCTTGAGCAGTTGCAGCACGGTGGCGACAGTGCCCACGCGATACAGGGCGTCTTCACCCGGATCGTCGTCGGCAGGATTCTTCTGGGCCAGCAGGAGGATCTGCTTCTCGCCCGTCATCGCGGCCTCGAGGGCCTCGATGGACTTCTCACGCCCCACGAACAGTGGGATGACCATGTGCGGATAGACGACTACGTCGCGCAATGGCAAAAGAGGCAAGTCGAGGGTGGTCTTCATGATTTCGCCTCTACAGCGGCCATGTGGCCGGAAACCGTTGGAAATGGTGCTTGGGGCTAATGTGGGGGCAGCCCTGGGAAATTACAAGCGCCCAGGCCATGAAATGCAAAAAGGGGCCAAAAAGGCCCCTTCCTGTTGCTACCCCGTTCCCGATCAGGCGTCGGGAGCGGCCTTGGCTTGCGGCTCGCTGTTCTCGTAGATCAGCAGCGGCTGCGAAGAGCCTTCGATAACGCTTTCGTCGATCACCACCTTGCTGACATCCTTCTGCGAAGGAATCTCGTACATGGTGTCGAGCAGCACGCCCTCGAGGATCGAACGCAGGCCACGGGCGCCGGTCTTGCGCTCCAGCGCCTTGCGCGCAACGGCCTTGAGCGCATCGCTGCGGAACTCGAGGTCGACGCTTTCCATCTCGAACAGCTTGGCGTATTGCTTGGTCAGCGCGTTCTTCGGCTCGGTGAGGATCTGCATCAGAGCAGCCTCATCCAGCTCGTCCAGCGTCGCGAGAACCGGCAGACGGCCGACGAACTCCGGAATCAGGCCGAACTTGACCAGATCGTCCGGCTCGACCTCACGCAGCGACTCGCCGACCTTCTTGCCCTCTTCCTTGCTGCGCACTTCGGCACTGAAGCCGATGCCGCCCTTGGTGGAGCGGTTCTGGATGACCTTTTCCAGGCCAGAGAACGCGCCACCGCAGATGAACAGGATGTTGCGGGTATCAACCTGCAGGAACTCCTGTTGCGGATGCTTGCGACCGCCTTGCGGCGGCACCGAGGCAACGGTGCCCTCGATCAGCTTCAACAGCGCCTGCTGCACGCCCTCGCCCGAGACGTCACGGGTGATGGACGGGTTGTCCGACTTGCGCGAGATCTTGTCGATCTCGTCGATGTAGACAATGCCCATCTGGGCCTTTTCCACGTCGTAGTCGCACTTCTGCAGCAGTTTCTGAATGATGTTCTCGACGTCCTCACCGACATAACCGGCTTCGGTCAGGGTGGTGGCGTCGGCAATGGTGAACGGTACGTTCAGCAGGCGCGCGAGTGTCTCGGCCAGCAGCGTCTTGCCCGAGCCGGTCGGCCCGATCAGCAGGATGTTGCTCTTGCCCAGTTCGACTTCGTCGCCCTTCTTGTCACGCTGGTTCAGGCGCTTGTAGTGGTTGTACACCGCTACCGCCAGCACCTTTTTCGCGCGTTCCTGACCAATGACGTACTGGTCCAGGATACCGCTGATTTCTTTCGGCGAGGGTAGCTTGTGCGCGTTGCTCTCGGCCTGGGCTTCCTGCACCTCCTCACGGATGATGTCGTTGCACAGGTCGACGCACTCGTCGCAGATAAATACCGAGGGGCCGGCAATCAACTTGCGCACTTCGTGCTGGCTTTTGCCGCAGAAGGAGCAATAGAGCAATTTGCCGTTGTCCTCGCCGTTACGGGTGTCAGTCATTCGATCGATCCAATCCGGTAGGCTTGAAACACAAGATGAAGGCAATCGCTGGCTTTTTCAAGTCCGCGGGTAGGCGCAATCTGCACCCACCCGCTCTGGCGCATTGCTTCAGGATGCCAGTTGCCGCTTGTCGTAGACCGAGTCGATCAGGCCGTACTCGGCCGCGCGCGCAGCGCTCATGAAGTTGTCACGCTCGGTGTCGCGCTTGATGGTTTCCAGCGGCTGGCCGGTGTGATGGGCCAGCAGCTCGTTCAGGCGCGCCTTGATGTTGAGGATTTCCTGGGCGTGGATCTCGATATCGGTCGCCTGGCCCTGGAAGCCGCCCAGCGGCTGGTGAATCATCACCCGCGAGTTGGGCAGGCAGTGGCGCTTGCCGGCGGCACCAGCCGCGAGCAGGAAGGCGCCCATGCTGCAGGCCTGGCCGATACAGATGGTCGAGACGTCCGGCTTGATGAACTGCATGGTGTCGTAGATCGACATGCCAGCTGTCACGGAGCCGCCTGGGGAGTTGATGTAAAGATGGATATCCTTGTCCGGGTTTTCCGCCTCAAGGAACAGCAGTTGCGCCACTACCAGGTTGGCCATGTAGTCCTCTACAGGGCCGACCAGGAAGATCACGCGCTCCTTCAGGAGGCGCGAATAGATGTCGTAGGCGCGTTCGCCACGGGCGGACTGCTCGATAACCATCGGGACCAGGCCGCCCGCGGCCTGGATGTCAGAGCTCTGCTGAATATAAGAATTGCGGGACATGTCCTGCACTCACTCCCAAATAGTCATGGCTTGAATACGCACAAGCCAGCGCGAAGGCTGGCTTGTGGGGGTTTCCTACGAGAGTAGCCTGTTACTCAGCGTCGGCAGATGCCTGGGCTGGTTTCACCGCTTCTTCGTACGAGACCGATTTGTCGGTCACAGTCGCTTTCTGCAGGACAGTATCTACAACTTGTTCTTCCAGTACAACCGAACGCACTTCGTTCAGTTGCTGGTCGTTCTTGTAGTACCAGGCGATGACCTGCTCAGGCTCCTGGTAGGCCGAGGCCATCTCTTCGATGACTTCGCGAACCTTGGCTTCGTCCGGCTTCAGGTCGAACTGCTTGACCACTTCGGCAACGATCAGGCCCAGGACCACGCGGCGCTTGGCCTGCTCTTCGAACATCTCGGCTGGCAGCTGCTCAGGCTTGATGTTGCCACCGAACCGCTGAACGGCCTGCACGCGCAGACGGTTGACTTCGTTTTCCAGCAGGGCTTTCGGCACGTCGACCGGGTTGGCGGCCAGCAGACCGTCCATGACCTGGTTCTTGACCTTGGTCTTGATGGCCTGGCGCAGTTCACGCTCCATGTTCTTGCGAACTTCGGCGCGGAAGCCTTCCAGGGTCGATTCCTTGATACCGAACTGGGCGAAGAAGGCTTCGTTCAGTTCTGGCAGCACAGGAGCCGAAACGCTGTTGACGGTAATGGCGAACTCGGCGGCCTTGCCTGCCAGGTCCAGGTTCTGGTAGTCCTCTGGGAAGGTCACGTTGACCACGCGCTCTTCGCCAGCCTTGGCGCCAACCAGACCTTCTTCGAAGCCCGGGATCATGCGGCCGGAGCCCAGTACCAGCTGGGTGCCCTTGGCCGAACCACCGGCGAAGGCTTCACCGTCGATCTTGCCGACGAAGTCGATGTTGACCTGGTCGTCGTTCTGCGCGGCGCGCTCGACAGCCTCGAAGCGGGTGTTCTGCTTGCGCAGGACTTCCAGCATGTTGTCCAGGTCGGCGTCAGCCACTTCGGCGCTCAGGCGCTCGACAGCGATCGAGTCGAAACCGGCAACGGTGAACTCAGGGAAGACTTCGAAGATGGCGACGAACTCGAGATCCTTGCCTTTTTCGAACGATTTTGGCTCGACGGCAGGAGCGCCGGCCGGGTTCAGCTTCTGCTCGACGATGGCTTCGTAGAAGGAAGCCTGGACCAGGTCACCGAAGGCTTCCTGACGAGCATCGGCCTCGAAACGCTGGCGGATCACGCTCATTGGCACCTTACCCGGGCGGAAGCCCGCGATCTTGGCGCGCTTGGCAGTCTGCTGCAGACGCTTGTTGACTTCGTTCTCGACGCGCTCGGCCGGAACGGCGATGGTCATGCGGCGCTCGAGAGCGGAAGTGTTTTCAACAGAAACTTGCATGGATATTCCTCGTTGCACAGACGTTAGCCGGCGATAACCCGACTCCAGAATCAAGGGCGAACATTCTAGTGACTCGCGCACCAGAAGTCACCCCACCCGGATTGTCGGCGAAACACGCCGGTCGATTTCCCTGGAAGGCCCGCACGACGGGGCGTCGAGCCTATTCATATAACGACCGCGCGCCACCTCGAATGCCGCGCAGTTGTAAAACCTTGTCAAACAAACAACAGCCTGGGCGATCGCCAGTTTTATTGCGGATCGATCTCGTTGAACTGGCAGTATTCTTCCCAAGCCAGGCCCAACGCCTCGGCCACCTCGCGATGCACCTCCAGGCGCATGGCCTGCAACTGCTCCGGCGATTCGGCGATCAACTGCAGCGCGTACTCCCAGGGCTGGACACCCAGCTCCTGGGCTGCATCCTCGAACGCCCATTCGATCTGCTGGGCCTGCTCACGGGCATCCAGCTCACGGATTTCTTCGAGCAACTGCGGATTTGCCTCGGCAAAACGCTGCAGCGCCAGGGCCTGGCGCGCCTCTTTTGCAATCATTTGCGCTACTCCTCTGCCAGTCTGTTCAGCCAGGCATTCAACCGGCTGAAATCTAACAGCTTTTATCGCCTGACCACCAGTAGCCACAGGCACCGGATGGCAGAAACAAAAAAGGCGCCCGATCATTCGATCCGGGCGCCTTCTGAAAATATGGGGTGGACGATGGGAATCGAACCCACGACAACCGGAATCACAATCCGGCGCTCTACCAACTGAGCTACGCCCACCATAATGCAGTGTTGCGGTACAGCCTTACAGAAACATGGTGCGGACGAAGAGACTCGAACTCTTACAGCTTGCGCCGCTGGAACCTAAATCCAGTGTGTCTACCAATTTCACCACGTCCGCATGAAACGCTTAGAACAAGGGCGCCGGATCATTCAATCGAGGCGCCCCTGAAAAATCTGGGGTGGACGATGGGAATCGAACCCACGACAACCGGAATCACAATCCGGCGCTCTACCAACTGAGCTACGCCCACCATAACGCGTTACTGCTTACTTGCCCGAGCCTAAATGGCGCACCCGGCAGGACTCGAACCTGCGACCATCCGCTTAGAAGGCGGATGCTCTATCCAGCTGAGCTACGGGCGCTTAAGCTTCCAGCCAAACCGAACAAGCGAACCACTTGCCCTGCTCGACTTTGCCAACCCGTGCCAGGCAGTGCCCGACAAGTGCGGCGAATCTTATAGGCGACCCTGAGGGGCGTCAACACCTTTCGCAAAAAAATTTAAATTATTGAAGGGGTTAGGGGATTTGCCCGACCACCCGCCTTTGCCCTTGGGCCATGTCGTGCGAGAATGTGCCCTTCTTATATATGTTCCCTTCTCGATGGTTAATCACGCGTCTATGACTGCACACCTTATCGATGGCAAGGCGATCGCCGCCAACCTGCGCCAGCAGATCGCCCAACGTGTCGCCGAGCGCCGCCAGCAGGGCCTGCGCACGCCAGGCCTGGCGGTGATCCTGGTCGGCAGCGACCCGGCCTCCCAAGTCTATGTCTCGCACAAGCGCAAGGACTGTGAAGAGGTCGGCTTCATTTCCCAGGCGTTCGACCTGCCCAGCGATACCACGCAGCAAGCCCTGGCCGATCTGATCGACCGGCTCAACGACGACCCGGCAGTCGACGGCATTCTCCTGCAACTGCCGCTGCCGGAGCATCTGGACGCCTCGCTGCTGCTCGAGCGCATCCGCCCGGACAAGGACGTGGACGGTTTCCACCCCTACAACATCGGCCGCCTGGCCCAGCGCATCCCGCTGCTGCGTCCGTGCACTCCGAAAGGCATCATGACCCTGCTGCACAGCACCGGCCAGGATCTGTACGGCATGAACGCGGTGATCGTCGGCGCATCCAACATCGTCGGCCGACCGATGGCCATGGAGCTGCTGCTGGCCGGCTGCACCGTCACCGTCTGCCACCGTTTCACCAAGGACCTGCCCGGCCATGTCGGCCGGGCCGACCTGGTGGTGGTTGCTGCCGGCAAGCCGGGGCTGGTCAAGGGTGAGTGGGTCAAGGAAGGCGCCATCGTCATCGACGTCGGCATCAACCGCCAGGAAGACGGCAAGCTGGTCGGCGACGTGGTCTACGAGACCGCCCTGCCCCGCGCCGGCTGGATCACCCCAGTGCCGGGCGGCGTGGGTCCGATGACCCGGGCATGCCTGCTGGAGAACACCCTGTATGCGGCTGAAGAGCTGCACAAGTAATACGGTGTTCCGGCAATAAAGAAAACGGCGCCCTTCGAGGCGCCGTTTTCAGTTGTACAGCTCATCCTTGTGGGAGCGGCGACCTTTTTCTGTGACACCAGCCGATTCCGCTGCCAAACAAGCCATTTCAGCTGGACCCGCTGCCCGCCCCGCCCGCTTCAGCCGGGATCTCACCGCAAACCATCACACAATGGTCACACAGCCCACCTGTGGATGCGTGCCCAATGCAAACAACAAATACCGTCCTCATGATTCGCCCGGCGCGGTTCGCCTTCAACCCCGACACCGCCGCCAACAACCGCTTCCAGCAAGCGCCGCTGGACCCTGAAACCGCCAGCGCAAAGGCCCTGGAAGAGTTCGACGGCTACGTCGACAGCCTGCGCCAGCACGGCGTCGACGTACTGGTGGTGCAGGACACCCCGGAGCCCCATACCCCTGACTCGATCTTCCCCAACAACTGCTGGAGCAGCCATGCCGACGGTAGCCTGGTGCTCTACCCGATGGAGGGCAAGAACCGCCGCCTGGAACGCAGCAAGGGCGTACTGGGCGTGCTGAGCGAGCGCTTCGCCATCCAGCGCACCGTCGACCTGAGCCCGCTGGAACAGCAGAATCTGTTCCTCGAAGGCACCGGCAGCATGGTCCTGGACCGCGAGCACCGTATCAGCTACGCCTGTCACTCCGGGCGCACCCACGAACGCGCCCTGCGCCAGTTCGCCGAGCACTTGGACTACCGCCTGTGCCTGTTCCACGCGGTGGACCGCCAGCAGGCGCCGATCTACCACAGCAACGTGATGATGAATGTCGGCCGCCAGCTCGCCGTGGCCTGCCTCGATGCCCTGCCCCACCCAGACGAACGCCGCGCACTGGAACATTCGCTGCGCGACACCGACAAGCAGGTGCTGGCGCTGAACTTCGATCAGCTGGAGAACTTCGCCGGCAACATGCTCGAGGTCCACGACCGCGACGGCCGCTCGCTGCTGGTGATGTCGCGCAGCGCCTGGCGCTCGCTCGATGCGCAGCAGCGCCGCCAGGTCGAACACCACAGCCATCCGCTGGTGGTGAACATCGACCATATCGAACGTATAGGCGGCGGCAGCGCCCGCTGCATGCTCGCCGAAATCCACCTGCCCTCGCGCCACTGACCCGTCAAGGAGAACCATCATGACCCGCTACATCGACGTAAATGACCTCGCCCGTCTGGTCAACCGCAAGGGCCTGCCCACCTGCCTGGCCGAGATGGCCGAGTACATCCGCCAGGACTACCTGCGCTGGCACGACTTCGAGAAATGCGCGCGCCTGGCCAACCACTCGCCGGACGGGGTGATCGAACTGATGCCGGTGTCCGACGCCAGTCTGTACGCCTTCAAGTACGTCAACGGCCACCCGAAGAACACCCACAACGGCCTGCTCACCGTGATGGCCTTCGGCGCCCTGGGCGATGTCGATACCGGCGCGCCAGTGCTGCTCAGCGAGATGACCCTGACCACCGCCATCCGTACCGCCGCCACCTCGGCCCTGGCTGCCCGCTACCTGGCGCGTCCTGGCAGCAAGCGCATGGCGCTGATCGGCAACGGCTCGCAAAGCGAGTTCCAGGCCATCGCCTTCCACACCCAGCTGGGCATCGAGGAGATCCGCCTGTTCGACATTGACCGCAAGGCTTCGGAGAAACTGGCAGCCAACCTGGCCGGCTACCCGCAACTGAAGCTGACCATCGCCGGCAGCGTGGCCGAGGCGGTACGCGGCGCCGATATCGTCACCACGGTCACCGCCGACAAGGCCTACGCCACCATTCTCACCCCGGAGCTGATCGAGCCGGGCATGCACCTCAATGCCGTGGGCGGCGACTGCCCGGGCAAGACCGAACTGCACCGCGACATCGTCGAGCGTGCCCGAGTGATCGTCGAGTACGAACCGCAGAGCCGGATCGAGGGCGAGATCCAGCAGATGCCGGCCGACTCGCCGACCACCGAGTTCTGGCAGGTGGTCGAGGGCAGCGCCGCAGGCCGCGAGAACGCCGGGCAGGTCACGTTGTTCGACTCGGTCGGCTTCGCCCTGGAGGACTACTCGGCGCTGCGCTATGTGCTCGACGTGGCCCGCGCCCTGGACATCGGGCATGACATTGCGCTGGTGCCTGAACTCGAGAACCCGAAGGACCTGTTTGCCTTGCTGCAGCCAAAAGGGCGTGAGCACAAGGCCAGTGCTGCCTGACCGAACACGCGGGGCCGCTTGGCGGCCCCATTGACCGAAACGGCTGTCGCACATCCATAAATCTTTGTCGAAACAGCCGTTTCGGCTGCAAGTAGCCCACTAACAGCCGAATCCGGCCTCCCACGCACTGGCAAACGACACAAAAAACCTGTCTATCTCGCGCATCCTGAGCGCGACCCATGAGTCACTGACGGACCTACGCGCATCAACCGCCCTACTACCAATAACAACACCCAGGGACCCAAGACCATGTTCTCCATGCGAAAACGCCTCGGCGTGCTGCTGTTCTCGTTGTGTGCCACCAGCGTTGCCCAGGCCAAGGAGTGGACCGAGATCCGCTTCGGCGTCTTCCCCGAATACCCACCTTTCGAATCCGTTGCCGCCGATGGCAGCCTGCAAGGCTTCGACATAGACCTGGGCAACGCCATCTGCGCCAAGCTGCAGGTCAAGTGCACCTGGGTGCACAACGAGTTCGACGGCATGATCCCGGCCCTGCGCGCCCGCAAGTTCGACGCCATCATGTCCTCCATGGCCGTCACTCCGGCACGCCTGAAGCAGATCGACTTCACCAGCCGCCTGTTCCTCAGCCCCACCTCGGTGATCGTGCGCAAGTCAGCCGACTTCGGCGACACCACCGAATCGCTCAAGGGCAAGCAGGTCGGCGTGCTCCAGGGTTCGCTGCAGGAAGCCTACGCCCGCACCGTGCTGGCGCCTCAGGGCGCGCAGGTCAAGGCCTACCAGAGCCAGGACCAGAACTACGCCGACCTGATCAATGGCCGCCTCGACGCCACCGTCACCGACAAGCTCGAAGCCCAGCTCAACTTCCTCTCCAAGCCCGAAGGCGCCGACTTCAGGAGCGGCCCGGCGATAAAGGACCCGACCTTGCCGCTGGACATCGCCATGGGCCTGCGCAAGAGCGATCCCGAACTCAAGGCCCTGCTCGACAAGGGCATCGCCATGATCCATGCCGACGGCACCTACGCCGAGATCCAGAAGAAATACGTCGGCGACGTGGACATCTACAACGAGTGACCTACAGCGCCGATCGCGGGGCAAGCCTGCTCCCACGGGCTCACCTCTGCTTGGAAGCAGGCTTGCCCCCGCGACGGCCTCCCCGCGAGATCCCTGCCATGAACGACTTCCTCTCCCACGGCCTGCAAGGCTTCGGCCCGCTGCTGGCCCAGGGCACCTGGATGACCCTCAAGCTGGCCCTGCTGTCACTGGCGCTCAGCCTCGCACTGGGCCTGATCGGCGCCAGCGCCAAGCTGTCGCGATCAAGGCTGCTGCGCCTCCCGGCCACCCTCTACACCACGCTGATCCGCAGCGTTCCCGACCTCGTGCTGATCCTGCTGATCTTCTACAGCATGCAAATCTGGCTCAACGACCTGACCGAGATGCTGGGCTGGGACTATGTCGAAATCGACCCGTTCAGCGCCGGGGTAGTCACCTTGGGCTTCATCTACGGCGCCTACTTCACCGAGAACTTCCGCGGCGCCATCCTCAGCGTACCCGCCGGACAGCTGGAGGCCGCCACCGCCTATGGCCTTAGCAGGACGCAGCGGTTTCGGCTGGTGCTGTTCCCGCAGCTGATGCGCTTCGCCCTGCCAGGGCTGGGCAACAACTGGCTGGTGTTGCTCAAGTCCACCGCACTGGTGTCGATCATCGGCCTGGCCGACCTGGTCAAGGCCGCGCAGAACGCCGGCAAGACCACCAATGACATGCTGTTTTTCCTGTGCCTGGCGGGCCTGGTCTACCTGGTCATCACCACCTTGTCCAACCGCCTGCTCAAGCACCTCGAGCGGCGCTACAACACCGGCATCAAGGAGCTGGCGCGATGATCGAACTCCTTCAGGAATACGGCCTGGCCTATCTCTACAACGATGGCACCGGCCTCTCGGGCCTGGCCATGACTCTCTGGCTGTTCCTGGCCAGCATGGTGCTGGGCTTCGCCTTGTCGCTGCCACTGGCCTTGGCGCGCACCTCGCATCATGCCTGGCTGCGCCTGCCGGTGCAGCTGTACACCTTCGTGTTCCGCGGCACGCCGCTCTATATCCAGCTGCTGATCTGCTACACCGGGCTCTACAGCCTGCAGGTGGTGCGCGACCACGCCCTGCTCGACCAGTTTTTCCGCAACGCGCTCAACTGTACCTTGCTGGCGTTCGTGCTCAACACCTGCGCCTACACCGTGGAAATCTTTGCCGGCGCCATCCGCAATCTGCCCGCTGGCGAGCTGGAGGCGGCCCAGGCCTATGGCCTGCGTGGCTGGAAGCTCAACCTGTTCCTGGTGCTGCCCGCCGCCCTGCGCCGCTCGCTGCCGGCTTACAGCAACGAACTGATCCTGATGTTGCATGCCACCTCGCTGGCCTTCACCGCCACCGTCGCCGACATCCTCAAGGTGGCCCGCGACGCCAACGCCGCGACCTTCCTGACCTTCCAGGCCTTCGGCGTGGCCGCCTTGCTGTACATGCTGCTGTCCTTCGCCCTGGTCGGCCTGTTCCGCGTGGCCGAACGGCGCTGGATGCGCTTCCTTGACCCTGCCCGAGGCTGAAAACATGACTGCTACCGCACTGCCACTTTCCACCTTCGCCCAGGCCCCGAAGGCACACGCCCATGCCGGCGCGATCAAGCTCAGCGTCGAGGGGCTGCACAAGCACTACGGCGAGCACCAGGTGCTCAAGGGCGTCTCGCTGCAGGCGCGCAAGGGCGATGTGATCAGCCTGATCGGCGCCAGCGGCTCGGGCAAGAGCACCTTCCTGCGCTGCATCAACTTTCTCGAGCAGCCCAACGCCGGCAGCATCACCCTCGACGGCCAGACCCTGGAGATCCACCCCGGCACCCGCACCCCGCCGCCGGCCCAACTGCAGAACCTGCGCACACGCCTGGCCATGGTGTTCCAGCACTTCAACCTGTGGAGCCACCTGACCGTGCTTGAGAACATCTGCCTGGCGCCGCGCAAGGTGCTGGGGATCAGCGCCAGCGAAGCCGAGGCACGGGCGCGCAAGTACCTGGACAAGGTCGGCCTGCCGGCCCGCGCCGCCGAGCAGTATCCGGCGTTTCTCTCCGGCGGCCAGCAACAGCGCGTGGCCATCGCCCGGGCGCTGGCCATGGAGCCGGAAATCATCCTGTTCGACGAGCCCACCTCGGCACTCGACCCGGAATTGGTCGGCGAAGTGCTCAAGGTGATACAGACGCTCGCCGAGGAAGGACGTACCATGCTCATGGTCACCCATGAAATGGGGTTTGCCCGCCAGGTGTCGAGCCAGGTGCTGTTCCTGCACCAGGGCCTGGTCGAGGAAAGCGGCAGCGCCGAAATCCTCGACCGGCCACAGAGCGAGCGTCTGCGCCAGTTCCTCTCCAACCGCCTCAAGTGAAGTCAAGCCGTATATGGATAGCAAGGCCATCAGCTCCACCTCGGCACCGCTGGATCGCATCGACGAAGCGATCATCGACGTGCTGCGCCACCACGGAAGGATCACCTACGAAAAGCTCTCCACCCTCGTGCACCTGACCCCCAGGCCCTGCCTGGAGCGTGTGCGCAAGCTGGAGCGGCGCGGAGTGATCCGCGGATATGGAGCAATCATCGACCTGCAGCAGGTCTCCCCGGGGTTGTCGCTGCTGGTGCTGGTGGCCTTGTCCAACCAGAGCGGGCGCTCGGCGCAGCGGGCCTTCGAAGCCACCGTGCGCGCCTGCCCGCAGGTCTACGAGTGCCAGCTGATTAGCGGGCACTTCGACTACAGCCTGCGCATGCGCTGCCGCGACATGGAGCATTACCGGGTGCTGACCGAGACCTGGATGAACGACGACGAGCTGCATATCGACAAACTGGTGGCGCATCCGGAACTGGCGGCGGTCAAGAGCACGGCGCCGCAGGCTTGAGCCAAGGTAGCGCTTGTGGCGCAAGATAGTGGCTTAGTAACATTACTGGATCCAATGACCACGCCTCGCGGATGAATCCGCGGGGCGTTTCCACATTTCCAGGGATGTACAGCCGTGGCCAGCAATCAATCCAACGATTCGCGTATTCGTTTTCCCATCGAGCAGAAGGAGCAGGCGGCGCAGCGGGAGCACAGTACGTTGCTGGCGCGGGATATTTACAAGGACCTGGCGGACCTGCTCGAGGATGGCCTCAGGAGCCAACCTGACCGGGACGATCTGGACCAACACCGTTCGCACAATGCGATTCTGATCGATGGCAAGCGCGGCACAGGCAAAAGCTCGGTACTGGTCAACCTCAACCTGTATCTCGAGAACGAAAGAACTGACCTCGCCAAAGCCATTCATGTGCTCAAGCCTGTGGACCCGACGCTGTTGGAGGACACCGACGATCTGTTCCTGAACGTGATCGTCGCCGCGATCATCCGGGACAAGTCGGTCGCCGAAGCGCTCAGCCGTGCAGACCACAAGGCCGAGGAGTTCCACCACCAGTTGCAGGTACTCGGCAATACCCTGGAGCAGCTGCAGTCCCAGCGCAACAAGTACGGCCTGGACAAGGTCAGGGCCTTCATGGGCAGCCATGATCTGAACAAGCAGGTTCATGAGCTTTTCAAGAAATCGCTTGAGTTGATCGGCAAGAAGCTCCTGGTCCTGCCGATCGACGATGTCGACACTTCCCTCAATCGAGCCTTCGAAAACCTTGAGGTGGTAAGGCGCTACCTGACCTCACCTTACGTCCAGCCCATCATCAGTGGTGACCTGGCGCTCTACCATGAAGTGACCTGGCGCGACTTCTATAGCAAGCTGACGCAGAACAGCAAGATCAAGACCCGAGATGCACTGGAAACCGCCAGGAGCCTGGCGACCGAGTATCAACGCAAGATCATGCCCCTGCAGCTTCGCAGGGACATGCCCACGGCGGCAAACTACCTGGCGAACGAGAAAATCCTGCTCTGCAAGGACACCGAGGAGTATTTCTCCCTGCCCGTGTTCTGGCGCTGGATCGACGCCCTGCTCAATGAACGGCTGAACACTCCCACTGAACGACGCCTTTCGATCAAGCTGGAGACCGTCCGCGAGCTCACGCAGCTGATTTTCGCGTTCAGGCAGAACATTCCCGATCTCAGTGGCCTGCTCAAGCGCTGGGGCCCATCCATTACCAATGAGTGGACGCTGCACCGCGCGATGATCATGCCAATGGGCATGATCCCGGCGCTGAACGAATTTTCCCGGGAATACCATCGCGCACAACGCCTCGAGGAAAAGACGCAGCGCGAAACGGCTAGTAATCATGCCTACCAGAATTTCTTCAATGCCAAGCATGAGGCAGACCCACTCTCGGTGATTGAGTGGCGACACTGCATCACCGAGGCAAAAAAAGTCTTGCTCAACTATCTGCATCATGAGCATGCCTCTTCTGCCGCCAGCCTGGCACTTGAGGCGGATGCTCACATTCTGAACCTCCGGGCGACGCCGACGGCCCGGTTGTCGACTTTGTTCAAGGCCACGTTGTTCCAACCGACCCAGTTGTCGAAGGAGAGCGCCCTGTCATTCCCGGCCCCCCTCGTACGCTCCAACCTGGATGAATGGAAAAAACACGCGCCAAAAGACTTGCAGGGAATCGTCAGCCTGGATGAGCGCCATCCCTACGCATTGGCCGAGGTAGGGCATGCCATAAAGCGCTACGACACATCGGATCTGCCGCTTGAGGCTCAATTCCTTGCTGAACTCATGCTACACCGGAGCTTCTTCAGCGAAAGCCGAAAAACCAACATGATTTTCACCGGCCGACTCTTCGAGCTTGTGATTGCCAGCCTGGTAAGGAACCTGGAGCCGAATGACCTGAGCGAGCTGGTCAACCGAGCACCGTTCTATTCTGTCCCCGCCTTGAACGACGACGACCTTGATCCTCAAGACCTTACCCCCGAGGACAGTGCGCCAGATACATACATCGACCCCCTGATCATCTCTATGGCAAAAAACATCAATGACTGGCGCACAGAGCACAGGATCGATGAACAGACAGTTTCTGGCTGGCTGATCTTCAACGTCATGAACAGTTACTTTGCAAAGTCTTGGGAGTTCAACAAACCGCTGAAACCCAACCAGAACCCCGCCGACCCCAGCTTGCGAATGCTGAGCATGACCGCTCGCCGGGCCTACCGGACGCTGTGGAATGCCTTTGCCAGCCTGGAAAAAGGTGAAGTATTCGGCATGCCCTCAATCGTCACGAGCTTCAGCATGGGCGACAAAGACAGGTTCGAGCAGGGTCTGGCATATCGACAAAACATCCTGCCGTTCCTCCGTCGCCATGGCGAGCAGTCATTTGGAGGTGAGACCCGTGCTTTCACCAGTGCGCTAGCTAACCATCCGCTCTTCAAGATGATCGAAAATCTTCAGAAACATGCAGATCAATTCGAAGACTCCGAATTCGGGGACGAGTGGCTGTATCAACCCACTACCCGCTCTGTCACGGAGATCATAAAGCGTCACTTCGAGGTTGATTCAATCAGTGACGCCTATTCAGTCGAGGTCACCCAAGAGGATATCGAGGCCATTCGTGATTTCTGCATCACCCAAAAGATCCCCAAGGACGTCATCGAAGGCAACCCACATTTCCAGTATCTGATCGGCGAAGCAGGCAAGTAAGCTCACCATGCTCACGCCATCCCTGCTCGAACTCACCACCGGCGCATTCTTCTCATGCCCGGTCTTCTCCGCACGCCTGAAAAGCGACCTCCTGACCAAGGACCTCGGCCTGCGCATCCGTGAATCCAAGGCGGTCATAGAAGAGTACCGAAGCTGTATCCGCAACGCCGTGGATCAGCGTTACCCTGGGCGCTTCAGGCTCAACGACCTTGCCCGGGCAGCGGAAGAGCTCTGCCCGCTTGACCTCTTCCGCACCCCGCAGCAGAAAGCCCTGGACACCTTGTTCCAGACGTTCTTCCTGTGCAACGGCGACCATATCCACTACCGCCCCGAGTGCCTGACGGACTACGCCCACCTGTGCGCCATGGTCGATCCGACCGTCATCGTCGCCTGGCACCTGGCGCAACGTTTCAGGCAGAACCCGCACCTGTCGGCAGCCGACGCCCAGCGTATCGTGCTGGCCCAGCAACCACTGTTCAGTCCGCCTTCGATCGCCAACAAAGCCTTCGCTGAAGGCCATGTGCACCTGGGCGGTGCGCATTTCGAAGGCATCATCCTGATGAACCAGATCACCCACCAGCCGGGCCTGGAAGCCTTCGCACCGCTGCACCGCCTGTGCCACGGCCTGCTCGGTGAATGGCCGGGGCGTCTGGGTAACGGCACGCCGGACAAGATCCTCAAGCTGTACCAGCGCACCCTGGGCAAGGCGCACCTGACCGACGGGCCGCTGATCCTCAGCTGGCCGGGCTTCAGCACCCTGCAGCCGCCCACCGATGACCGCCGCCACCCGAGCTGGATGAAACTGCAGCTGGCCCAGGCCATAAACGCGGGCGACCTGAGCAAAGCCTGGCTGTGGCTGCTGATCTGGCTGTGGACGCAATACCAGGATGCCGAAGCGCCCACCGTGCTGCGCATGGGCATCTTCTACCTGGTTCTGGCGCTGATGGCCGAACGGCGCAAGCTTTTGATGGACGGCCAGGGTTTGACGCGCTTCACGGCGGTTTATGGCGGGTTCAGCAAAGCCTCCAGGCACAATCCGCAAGAACACCTGCTGACCTACGGACGCGCCTGCGCGCGCCAGTTGTTCCAGAACCCCGAGGATTGCGCGGAACTGAAAATTACCGAAAGCGTCTTCACCAGCGACTTCATGGCCGGCTGGGTCAGCGCCCTCGAACAGCACAACGGCCAGCCGCCGATTGCCCCTCTCAAGCCCGTCAGCGCCCATCAGGCCAAGCACTTCCGCTCACGCATGGAGCGCTGGCACCTGTGCGTACACTTCCTGCGCCGTGAAGAGCACCTGCACAAGCGCGGCAAGATCTGGTCCGATGGCGAGAAGCTCTACCGCAAGCTGCGCGAGCACTCTGGCTGGTCGGCGCCAGCGTTTCTGCACGGCAAGGTCAGCGAGCACTTTCGTTTCGACCCGAGCGCCTGGGTACGCGGCCTGGATGTCGCAGGCGACGAGAACAAGACCCGTAAAGAGCTCTATGCGCCGATGCTGCGCTGGCTGCGTGCCGGCCTGCAGCCGGCCGGCCATGGCGATGGCTTCCAGGGCGGCCTGCACCTGAGCATTCACACCGGCGAGGACTATGCCCACCCGCTGTCGGGCATGCGCCATATCGACGAGACCGTGCACTTTTGCGAGATGCGCCACGGTGACCGCATCGGCCATGCGCTGGCGGTCGGCGTGTCGCCGCTGCAGTGGTGCCAGAACCAGGGCGACATGCTGCTGCCGGTGGACGAGCATCTGGACAACCTGGTGTGGCTCTGGCACCACGCCACGCAACTGGCAGCCTGCGTCCCCCTGGCGAATCAGATCCTGCCGCGGCTGGAGCGCCGTATCGCCCAGTTCGTGCCCCATGTCGCCTGGACCAGCCCTCATTACCTCAATGCGTTCTATCCTCGGCAGGAGCTCGGCAAAGGCCAGGCGCAATCCCAGCCCGAGGAGTCGCGGCGCTACATCAACCCGCACACCCTGCATGAAGCCTGGCGTCTGCGCCGTAACTGTTTCCACATGCTGGAGCAGTATCGCCCTAACGAACCCCTCGACGACAAGATGCGCGCCGCCTTGCCCGACCGGGATATTCTGGGCACGGTCAACTTCCTTAGGCTCAACGGTCAACATAACGACCCAGGCGCCGCGCTGTTGTTCTGGCGCCGCGCCACCCTGCAGACCCACGCCGATTACACACCGCGCATGGTGCATGTGCGCATCCAGCGCCACGCCCTGGTCGAAACCCCGCCGATGCCAGGCGAGCAAGGCCTGCTGCTGGACTACGAGACCCCGGAGGAGCTGGAATTCATGGAGGCGCTGCAGGACCACCTGATCGAATCGTGCGACCAGCGCGGAATCATCTTCGAGACCAATCCCAGTTCGAATGTATACATCGCCCGGATCGGCAAGCACGCCGATCACCCGATCTTCCGCTGGAACCCTCCGGACGAGAGCACGCTGGAGCGCGGCGCGATACACAATCGTTTCGGGCTGCGACGCGGCCCGACCCGGGTCACGATCAACACCGATGATCCTGGCGTGATTCCGACGACCTTGCGCACCGAGTATGCGCTGCTCCAGGAAGCGGCCAAGTCGATGGGCATATCCAGGACCCGAACCGAGGAATGGTTGGAGCGACTGCGGATCTATGCCAATGACCAGTTCCAGCGCAACCATCGGCCGGTGTTCAGGGACCGGTGACATCGCGCAGGGAACAAAGACGCAAGCATCACCAGCGTGGGAACGGGCTTGCCCCGCGATGAGGCCCGACACAGGCCTCTCCTGTGATCGCGGTGCAGGCCCGCTCCAACAGGTTTTCCCACCTGCAGGCCCTCAGCGCCACGCCTGTGGCTGCCGATAGTCAAGCACCCACTGCTCCACCGCCTCCACCGACATCGGCCGGGCGATGCCATAGCCCTGGGCCAGCTCGCAGCCCAACGCCATGAGCGCCATGCCGTGCTCGATGCTTTCCACTCCCTCGGCCACCACCTCCCGACCAAACGCCCGCGCAAGCCCGATCACCGCACCGGTCAGGGCCAGGTCGTCATGGTCATGCAGGATGTCGCGCACGAAGGACTTGTCGATCTTGATGGTCTGCGCCGGTAAGCGCTTGAGGTAGCTCAGCGAGGAGTAGCCAGTGCCGAAGTCATCCAGGGAGAAACGCACGCCCAGTGCTCGGCAGGCATCCAGGCAGCGGCCGACTCGCGGCAGGTTGTCGATTGCCACCGACTCGACGATCTCCAGGTCCAGGCGCCCTGGCGACACTCCGGGATGGCGCGCCAGCAACCGCTCCAGCCGTTGGGCGAAGTCGCCGCGCTGCAACTGGCGGGCGGCGATGTTGACGCTCAGTGACCAATCGCGCCCGGACAGCTGCCACTGCTGCAGCTGGGTCAACGCCTGGTCGATGACCCATTCGCCCAGCTCGACGATCAGGTCGGTCTGCTCCACGAAGGGCAGGAACTCCCCCGGCGGCACCGGCCCCTTGGAGGGGTGCATCCAGCGCAGCAACGCCTCGAAACCGATCACCTGACCGCTGCGCATGTTCACCTTCGGCTGGTAGTACAGGCACAGCTCACCCTGGCGCAGGGCCTGGCGCACCCGTGCCACGGTCTGGTGGGTGGCCTTGAGCTCGAGCTCCTGGGACACGTCGAACAGGTGGTAGCGGTTGCGCCCGCGCTGCTTGGCCACGTACATCGCCTGGTCGGCGTGGCGCACCAGGGTGTCGGCATCCTCGTCGTCCTGCGGGAACAGGGTGACGCCGATGCTCGCGCTCAGGCTCAACGGGTGCTCGCGAACCGTGTAAGGCGCAGCCAGCGCCTGGAGGATGCGCCGTAACGCAGCGTCGAGCTGCTGCGGGCCTTCGATATGCCGCAGGATCAGCACGAACTCGTCCCCCGACAGCCGCGCCACCGCATCACCGCCACGCAGGATGTTCTGCAGGCGCTGGGCGACCTCCACCAGCAGCAGGTCGCCAGTGGCATGGCCATAGCCATCGTTGACCGCCTTGAAGCCATCGAGGTCGAGCATGCAGACAGCCAGGGGGATGCTTTCGCGCCGGGAGAACGCCAGGGCCTGGTTGAGCAGGTCGGACAGATAGGCACGGTTGGGCAGGCCGGTCAGCACGTCGTGCCCCACACGCCACTGCAGGGTGTGCAGCAACTGGCGCTTCTCGGTGACGTCGAAGCGGATCGACACGTACTTGCGCACCTTACCGGTGTGCGGGTCAATCAGCGGCACCATGGTGCTGTCCACCCAGTACAGCGAGCCGTCCTTGGCACGGTTGCAGATCTCGCCCTTCCACACCCGACCAGCGGCCAGGGCGCGCCACATCTCGAGGAAGAAGGTCGGTTCGTGCAGCCCGGAATTGAGGATGCGGTGGTTGGCCCCCAGCAGTTCCTCGCGGCTGTAGCCGGAAATGCTACAGAACTGCTGGTTGACGTAGGTGATGCAACCGCGCAGGTCGGTTTCGGAAAAGATCGCGGCCGCATCGACGGCCGCGCGGTAATTGTCGTCCATAAGCATCGCAACCTAGCGGTTGAAGCGCTCCACCAAGGCACGCAACCCAGCGCACACCTGCTCGAGCTCCGCGCCACGCACGGCAGCGGCATTGGCGCGGCGCGCGCTCTGCTGGACCGTGCCAGCCACCCCGTTGATCTGCCGCGAGACATCCTCGGCGACACTGGATTGCTCGTGCGAGGCTGCGGCCATCTGCTGGCTCATATCGCTGATGCGCTGCACGGCGTGGCGGATGCCTTGCAAAGCTTCCTGGGTCAGGGCGACCTGGGTCACACCCTGTTGCGCACCCTCGATACCCTCGCTGGCGATGCTCACCGCCTGCTCGGCGCCACCGCGCAAACTGTCGATGATCGACTGGATATGCAGCGTGGATTGGCGGGTCTTGTCGGCCAGGGCACGTACTTCATCGGCGACCACCGCAAAGCCGCGGCCCTGCTCGCCGGCACGGGCGGCTTCGATGGCGGCGTTGAGCGCCAGCAGGTTGGTCTGCTCGGCGATGGCACGGATCATCCCGGCCGCCTCGGCGATGGCACCGGTCTGACCGGCGAGGTCGTTGACCGCCTGGTTGATCTGCCCGACCGTGCCGGCCAGGCTCTGGATCGCCGCCCCCGTGGCGTCGGCCACCTGGCTGCCCTGCCCGGCCAGCAGGTGCGCGGTCTGCGCCTGCTCGGCGGTGAGTTGCACGTGGCCCGCGACTTCGCCGATCGAGGCGGCCATCTGAGTCATGGCGGTGGCGGTCAGGTCGGTCTCGGCGCGCTGTTCGAGTAACGCCGATTCGGTGCTGCGCGATAGTCGCCCGGCATCCTGGGCGGCGCCGGCCATCTGCGCGGCGAGGTCGCTCAGGCGAGTCAGCGCGGTCTTCAGGCGCGCCTCCTCGCTGATCAGGATCAGCTCCAGCTGCCCGGCAGCGCCCGGCAGATCACTGTAGGTCAAGGCCGCGACCGGGTCGCTGAAGGTGCTGTCCGCCACCTGGACGATACGCCGCAAGTGGCGCCTCATGCGGCTTTGCGCCCACAGGCCGACGCCAGCGAACAGCGCCAGGGTCAAGCCTTGGGCAGGCAGGTCGGGCAGCAGCTGGTTGCCGGCGATGGCCGCGGCTCCGGCCAGCAGTGGCAGCGCCATGGCCCGGCCCAGCAAGGCCAGGCGCCGGGCCGGCGACAGCGCCGCCTTGCTCTCGCGCAACCGGGCATACACAGCTTCGGCACGGGCCACCTGCTCACGGGTCGGGCGCACGCGCACCGACTCGTAGCCGATCACCTGGCCATTCTCGAGCATCGGTGTGACGTAGGCGTTGACCCAATAGAAGTTGCCGTTACGGCAGCGGTTCTTGACGATACCCATCCAGCTGCGGCCGGCCTTGAGGTACTGCCACATCAGCTCGAACACCGCCTCGGGCATGTCTGGATGGCGTACCAGGTTGTGCGGGCTGCCGATCAGCTCGTCCTGGCTGAAGCCGCTGATGGCCGCGAACTCGGCGTTGCAGTAGGTGATCAGGCTGGCCGTATCGGTGGCCGAAATGAGCCGCTGGTGCTCGGGAAAGCTTTGCTCGACCGGATTGACCGGCAGGTTCTGACGCACGATGAGACTCCATTCATACACGGCCCGACACGCGGCCTGACAGGAGGCCAGGGGTGCCGGAACCGTTCATCCTGGATCAGTTCCAATGTCCGACAACGCTTGCACACGGGCCGGTGGATGACCGGATCGCCCTGGACGACTACTTGAATGACTGATCAATCAAAGCAACGAATTCTACGAATTCCATCACATTTTGCAAATAAAGGTGATGGATCATGGCGTTGCGCTATATCGACATATATCGTTAAGTGCTTGATTCTAAATGGGAATTAAGCGATGACGAGAACAGGTCTAGGTCCTGCCCTGCGCCGCTACCGCAAACTGGCAGGCTTCACTCAGGCACAACTGGGCGAGCGAACCGGCTTTGACCCCAAGACCATCAGCCGCTTCGAAACCGGCACCTACACCCCCAGCATCGAGTCGTTGGTGAGCTTTGCCGAGGCGCTGGGGGTCAAGCCAAAAGCGTTTTTCACCGACCCCGATGACGTCGAAGAACAACGCGCCTACCTATTCGGCGTCATCCACAACGCCCCCCCCAAGGACCTCGGCAAGCTGATCGCCGCCGTCGATCAGGTGCTCGCCAAACTGTGAAATCCCCCGCGCACCATGCTAGAGCAGACTGCCCGTCAGTGCACCACAACTGGTCAGACCGGTAAGGCCAAAAAACCTTGCATTGTCGGAACAATCGGCGTTTTATAGCCCTCGCAGTGAACAAACCGGTAAGACCACAATAATTAAGTCCTGCACTCTTTCGCTCCGTGTGGCTTGGGGGGCAAGGACACCGACCAGAGACTCCTCCCATGCTCAAATGGTGTTCGCGTTCGATTTTCCTCCAGGTTGTGCTCGGCCTCGCCCTCGGCGTGATCTGCGGCCTGAGCTTCCCCGACCTGTCCCTGCAACTCAAACCCCTGGGTGACGGCTTCATCAAGCTGATCAAGATGCTCATCGGCCTGATCGTGTTCTGCGTGGTGGTCAGCGGCATTTCCGGCGCCGGCGACCTGAAGAAGGTCGGGCGCATCGGCCTGAAGTCGGTGATCTACTTCGAGGTGCTGACCACTCTGGCCTTGGTCATCGGCCTGGTGTTCGCCTTCTCCACCGGCATCGGCAGCGGCGCCAACATCCACCTCGACCAGCTGTCCAGCGCGGATGCCGGCGCCCTGGCCGACCGTGGCGCGCATATCCACAGCACCACCACCTTCCTCATGGACCTGATCCCCACTTCGGTGGTGGGCGCCTTCGCCGACAACAACATCCTCCAGGTGCTGCTGTTCTCGGTATTGTTCGGCAGCGCGCTGAACCTGGTCGGTGAGTCGGCCTCGGGCATTTCGCGGCTGATCAACGAGCTCAGCCATGTAATCTTCCGCATCATGGGCATGATCGTGCGCCTGGCCCCCATCGGCGTGTTCGGCGCCATCGCCTTCACCACCAGCAAATACGGCCTGAGCTCGCTGCAGCACCTGGGCGGCCTGGTGGCACTGTTCTACCTGACCTGCGCCGGCTTCGTGCTGATCATCCTCGGCACGGTGATGCGTCTGTCCGGGCTCAAGCTGCTGCCGTTCATCAAATACCTGCGCGAAGAACTGTCCATCGTCCTCGGCACTGCCTCCTCTGACGCCGTGCTGCCCCAGGTGATGCGCAAGCTCGAGCACCTCGGTATCGGCAGCTCCACCGTCGGCCTGGTGATCCCCACGGGCTACTCGTTCAACCTCGATGGTTTCTCAATCTACCTGACCCTGGCCATCGTGTTCATCGCCAACGCCACCGGCACGCCGCTGGCCATGACCGACCTGCTGACCATTCTTCTGGTGTCGCTGGTGACTTCCAAGGGCGCCCACGGCATCCCAGGGTCGGCCCTGGTGATCCTCGCCGCCACCCTGACCGCGGTCCCGGCGATCCCGGTGGTCGGCCTGGTGCTGGTGCTGGCAGTCGACTGGTTCATGGGTATCGGCCGGGCGCTGACCAACCTGATCGGCAACTGCGTCGCCACCGTGGCCATCGCCCGCTGGGAGAAGGACATCGACCTGGAACGCGCCAACAATGTGCTGGCCAACAAACCCGGCTTCGCCCCGGTCACCCGCAAGCAGGGCCAACCCCATCAACAGGAATTCTAAGCCCAAGGCCGCCGGCGCCCCGCGCCGGCCCGCCAAGGGCAAAGATGCAGCGTCAACCAAGGAGCGAACCGTGATCAGCTCTTCGACCGTAGTCAATTCAGTGGTGGAGAAACTCCGCCAGGCCCTGGCCCGTGGCCAGTGGCGCAGCGGTGACATGCTGCCCGGCCAGCGCGAGCTGGCCGAACAGCTGGGCATCAGCCGGCCCAGCCTGCGCGAGGCGGTGATCGTGCTGGAAACCCTGGGCCTGGTGCGCTCGATGCCGGGCAAGGGCGTGCTGGTGCTCGATGCCGACGCCAGCCAGGCGCAAGAGCCGGACACCATCGCCGAGGCCAGCCTGGCCGACGTGCTCGAGCTGCGCTACACCCTTGAGCCTTTCATTGCCGGCCTGGTGGCGCAATCGGCCGGCAGCCAGGACATCGGCCAGTTGCGCCTGACCCTGATGGACATGCGCGAAGCCCTCGACGTCGGCGACAGCGAGGCTGGCATCAATGCCTACATCGCCTTCCACGAGGCGCTGTTCGCGCTGACCACCAACCCGATCTTCCAGAGCGTCGTGCAGCAGACCGGCAACGCCCTCAAGCAGAGCGCCGACATGCTGCGCAACTCGCCCGAGCACCTGGCCGCGCGCCTGAGCGAGAACGAGGCGGTGGTGCGCGCCATCCGCGAGCGCAACAGCGCCAAGGCCAGCCAGCAGATGCGCCAGCACATCCTCGCCGAAGGCCGGCGTATGGGCATCGCCCTGAACATCCCGGACGACCAACCAGGCAACTGAACAAAGAAGGAGAGCGACAATGACCGCCTTTGCCCAAGCCGTCCCCCGCCTGCCTGCCCTGCTCGGTGCCGGCGAGACCCGCCTGTCGGCGGAACAAATCTATCCCCGGCTGTTCGATGCCATCCTCGAACAACGCCTGCCACCCGGCAGCGCCCTGCCCGAGCAGGCGCTGGGCAATGCTTTCGGCGTCAGCCGCACAGTGATCCGCCGGGTGCTCGGGCGCCTGTCCGACCAGCAGGTGGTAGTGCAGCGCCCCAGCCACACCGCGCACCTGGCCGCCCCCGACCCTGAACAGGCGCGCCAGGTGCTCAGCGCCCGGCGCCTGGCCGAGACCACGCTGATCGGCCTGGCCACCCAGCGCGCGCGCCCGGCACAGATCCGCCAACTACGCCAACTGGTCGAACGCGAACGCCAGCACCATGAACGCGGCGAACGCTGCACGGCCATTCGCCTGGGCGGCGAGTTCCACATGAAGCTGGCGCAGATGGCCGCCAACGCGCCGCTGGCGCGTTTTCTCAATGGCCTGGTACCCATGACTTCGCTGATCATCGCCCGCTACGAAGCGCCCTGCTGCGAGCACTGCGCCTGGCAGGAACATGCGGCGATCATCGACGCGGTGGAAAACGGCGACGGCCAGGCAGCGCTGGGCCTGATGCATGAACATCTGGACCGCCTCGAGGCCAAACTCGATCTGGATCAGGCCGGCTGAATCAAGCGAACGCCACGGCCTCGACGCCGGGCAGGATCTGCACTTCGTCCCCCAGCGACCACTCCGCCGCCCGGGCTGCCAGGGCGGCGGGCACACCCGGCGAGCCGCCAGGGCCTGGGGGCACGTCGTAGGTGGCGTGGGCATCGTGGGGCAGCAACACATCGAAGCCCCTTTGCAGCGCGGCATGGGCAGTGGCAGCCAGGCACATTTCCGAGAGCACGCCACACAGGGCCAGGCGCCGGGCCCCGAGGTCGTTGAGCAGGGTTTGCAAAGCGGTTTCGAGAAAGCCATCGTCCTCGGTCTTGAACAGCACGTGCTCGCCCCGCGCAGGCGGAAAATACAGCTGCCAGCCGGCACTGTGCGGGGCATCCGGGCTGCCCGGCGCACCGTCGTTCTGCAGGAAGATCACCGGCACCCCGGCCTGGCGGGCGCGGCCAAGCAAACGGGCGATGCTCTGCTGCAAGGCCAGGTGGCCAGGCACCGCATCGGCGCCCTCCATGAAAGCGCACTGCACATCCACCAGCAGCAAGGCGTCGGCCTTGGCAACATTCATCAGCGGCTCTCCCGTTCGCGGACGCAATGCCGAGCATAGCGCAATGCCGTACCCTAAAACCGATTACCAAAATGCCTGGGAGGGCCTATGAACTTCACTATCGCGCCAGTCGGCGCGCAACACTACGATCGGCTGGCCGATCTGTGGGAAGCCTCGGTGCGGGCGACCCACGACTTCCTGCCCGCGGGCTACATCGAGCGCCTGCGCCCGCTGGTGCGCGAGCAGTACCTGGGTTTTGTCCAGCTGCGTGCCTGGGCGGACGGCGCCGGCCATATACAGGGGTTTGCCGGGGTGCATGATGGCAAGCTGGAAATGCTCTTCGTCGACCCGGCCTGCCGTGGCCAAGGCATCGGCAAAGCCTTGCTGGCCCACGTGGTCGATGAGCTGGGCGTACGAGAAGTCGATGTCAACGAACAGAACCCACAGGCCGTGGGGTTCTACCTCAAGCAGGGCTTCGTCCAGGTCGGACGCAGCGAGGTGGATGGACAAGGCGATCCGTTCCTGTTGCTGCACCTGAAACGGGTGGGCTGACGCGCTCGCCGTGGAAGCGGGCTTGCCCCGCGATGAGACCCTCAAGACAAACCTATACTTCGGTTAATCACCCAGCCTCTCGCCAAGGGGGCAATCCGCGTGAAATCGATCCTCGCGATGGTTCCACTCTGCCTCTTGCTGGCCCTCGCCGGCTGCGCCGGCAAACGCCCACCCGCCCCGCCCCCGCCGCAGAACCTGCCACCGGCCGTCTGGCAGCGCATCGACCAGGACATCATCGAGGCCTCGGTCGCCGCTGCGGGCTCGGCCAACGACTACGCCCGGCGTTCCATGCGCGTGTGGAAGGAGCAAGTGCAGCAACGCACCGAGAACGACTTCATCCCCTGGTTCACCGGTTACTGGACCCAGCAGTGGCTCACGCTCAAGGTCGCCTGGTACAAGATGAACAGTGGCAATGGCCAGGAGCCAGCTGAAAAGCGCCTGGGCCTTTATCTGCAGGAACAGTACCGCGAACGGGTCATCGACCCGGTGGCCGAACAGATCAACCCCGAGGGCATTCGCGACCGCGCCAGCGAACTGTACCTGCAACTGCTCGGCCAGCAACTGCCGACCATCATCCAGCGCTACAACGCCCCGCCCGAGCAGTTCAGCCAGCGCCTCAACCGCATCCCGATCATCGCCCTGGGCCCGCCGGATGCACGCAATGCCTCGCTTTACCAACTGCTGCGGGCCAAGTCGCTGGACCAACAGCTGGCCTGGCAGTCCCTGCGCCAGCACCTGCACCAACAGGCCGCCAAGGCCCCCGGGCAGACCGAGGCAGGATTGTCGTCGGTGGCCACCCAGGCCAGCGAGAAACTTGGCGCCACACTGGCGCCACGCGGTGCCGCCAGTGCCATCGCGGCGGCCGTGGGCAAGGCGGCAGGGGCGTTGATCTCGGTGGCGGCAACCGGCTACGGCATCATCACCCACGACCGTGAACAGCCGCAGATGGTCGAGCAACTGCGGGTGATCCTCAATGTGGCGCTGAACCAGGAATGGCAGGAGCTGATGGAGAATCGCCAGAGCGGCGCCATGGCCGGGGTGTATTACCTGTCGGGGCAGGTGGAGGACAGCTTGCTCGGGAGCCGGTCACAGGAACCGTTGCTGATTCGCCTGCCGCCATGACCCCGCGCAGGTGGCACGTTCAGGCAGTCGCCAGGGCCGAAGTCGGCAGCCCGAAGATGCGGTCGAACGCCCAGTTGTAGACGAAGGTGTAGCACGGCACCAGGATGATGAATGCCAGATCCACCATCAACGCCTCCAGAAGGGTCATGTTAAGCCACCAGGCGATCAGCGGGATCAGGTACACCACCAGGGTCAGCTGGAAGCCGATGGCATGCGCCACCCGCCGCCCGAGGCTGCGCCCGCGGGTGGCCTGGTGGCTCTCCCACCACTCGAACAGGCTGTTGTAGATGAGGTTCCAGGCCATGGCGATGGTGGTGATCATCACTGCCAGGGGGCCGGTGTGCGAAGCCTGGGTGTCGGACAGGTAGGCCAGGCCCAGGGTCGACATGCACAGGCCAATCAGTTCATAGAAGGTCACGTAGACCAGTTTGCGTTTGAGTCCTTGCACGGGATTACCTTGTTGCGGATATGACGAAGGCGCGCAGAATGCATCAACAGGCTTGACAGAAAAAGTCGGCAGCTTTCAGATTTGCTGAAAGGAGACTGCCATGAACTTTTCCAGCGATACCATCCTGCTGTTCCTCGCCGTACTCGACCGCGGCTCGTTCTCGGCTGCCGCGCGAGCGCTAGGGCGCGTACCCTCGGCGGTGAGCATGGCCATCGGCAACCTCGAGGCCGAGCTTGGCTACCCGCTGTTCGAGCGAGGGTCGCGGGAGGCACGCCCGACCGCCCAGGCCCAGGCCCTGGAGCCCCATGCCCGGCTGATCGCCGAACAACTGGGGCTGTTGGAAGTGCATGCGCTGGAGCTGTCGCGTGGGCTGGAAAGCAGCCTGGCCATCGCCGTGGTGCCGGATATCGACCAGCGCCCGTTGCTCGGGGCCATCACCCGCCTGGGCGAGCGCTACCCGCTGCTGGATATCGAACTGCTCGCCGCCCCGCAGGAAGAGGCCCTGCAACTGCTCGACAGTGGCCGGGTGCGCCTGTGCCTGGCCTTCGCCGGGCTGCAGGTGGACCCGCGACGCAGCTTCCAGCACATCGCCCTGGAATCGCTGGTGGCCACCCTGTCGCCACGCCACCCCGCGCTGCGCGAGGGGCGCATCCGCAACCTCGAAGACCTGGTCAACCTGCGCCAGATCCTGGTGTGCAGCCGCGACCTGCCATTGAGCGATCCCCGCTCGCTGATCGGCACCTCGCACTGGCGCACCGACAGCCTGGACCTGGCCCTGCAGATGGTCGAGGCCGGCCTGGGCTGGGGCGACCTGCCGCTGGCGCGGGTAGCGCCGCTGCTTGCGGACGGACGCCTGGTCCGCCTGCAATTTCAGAATACCCGCAACGAATTGCAACTGCCGGTGAACGCCTTCTGGCTCAAACACCAACCCCTCGGCCAGGCGGCCAGGACGTTGGTGAGCCTGTTGGCTTCGAAATGATTTGTCACCTTGGCAGGTCGATTCGGCCAACTACTGCGACATTTAGTCTTTCAACATTTTTCAGATTCGGCCGATAGCGTTGCAACAGGCTCCGCCACTCGTGCCACAAGCACGCGGCGCCCTCCTTTCACTGGCTCAAGGTCTCGAAACATGAACCTGAAATTCCGCCACAAGATCCTGCTCAGTGCCTGCGCCGTCGTTGTACTGGCCTTCGCCCTGTTCACCCTCTACAACGACTACCTGCAACGCAACACCATTCGCCAGAACATCGAGTCTTCGGTGCGCCAGGCCGGCGCGCAGACCGCCAGCAGCGTGCAGAACTGGATGAGCGGGCGCATCCTGGTCCTGGAAAACCTGGCCCAGGACATCGCCCAGCAAGGCGCCGGCAGCAACGTGCCGGGCCTGGTCGACCAGCCGTCGTACACCAGCAACTTCCAGTTCACCTATTTTGGCCAGAACACCGGCCTGTTCACCCAGCGCCCCGACGCCAGGATGCCTGACGGCTACGACCCGCGCCAGCGCCCCTGGTACACCCAGGCCGTGGCCGCCAACCAGACAATGCTGACCCCGCCCTACATGGCCGCAGTGGGTGGCCTGGTGGTGACCATCGCCATGCCGGTCAAGGCCAAGTCCAGCGGCGAGCTGATCGGCGTGGTCGGCGGCGACCTGAGCCTGAACACCCTGGTCGACATCATCAACGCCGTGGACTTCGGCGGCCTTGGCCACGCTTTCCTGGTCGACCGCAATGGCCAGGTAATCGTCAGCCCGGACAAGGACCGGGTGATGAAGAACCTCAAAGACATCTACCCAGGCTCGCCGCTGCGTGTCGAATCCGGCATCCAGGAAGTCAGCCTCGATGGCAAGGACCGCATCATCTCCTTCGCTCCGGTGGACGGCCTGCCATCGGCGCAGTGGTACATCGGCCTGTCGATCGATAAAGAAAAAGCCTACGCCCCGCTGAGCCAGTTCCGTACCTCGGCCATCATCGCCATGCTCATCGCCGTGGCCGTCATCGCCGGCCTGCTCGGCCTGCTGATCCCGGTGCTGATGCGCCCGCTGACCACCATGGGCCGCGCCATGCAGGACATCGCCGAAGGCGAAGGCGACCTGACCCGCCGCCTGACCGTCGAGCAGAAGGACGAGTTCGGCGAGCTGGCCACCTCGTTCAACCGTTTCGTCGAGCGTATCCACGCCTCGATCAGCGAAGTGTCCTCGGCCACCCGCCTGGTGCATGACCTGTCGGAAAAGGTCGTGGTCGCCTCCAATGCCTCGCTCACCGGCTCCGAAGAGCAGAGCATGCGCACCAACAGTGTCGCCGCGGCGATCAACGAACTGGGCGCCGCCACCCAGGAAATCGCCCGCAACGCCGCCGACGCCTCGCAGCACGCCAGCGGCGCCAGCGAACAGGCCAACGGTGGCCGCCAGGTGGTCGAAGAGGCGATCAGCGCCATGACCGCCCTGTCCGAGCGCATCAGCGAGTCCTGCGAGCAGATTGAGACCCTCAACGCCAGCACCGACGAAATCGGCAAGATCCTCGACGTGATCAAGGGCATCTCCCAGCAGACCAACCTGCTGGCGCTCAACGCCGCCATCGAGGCCGCCCGTGCCGGTGAAGCCGGGCGTGGTTTCGCCGTGGTTGCCGACGAAGTGCGCAACCTGGCCCACCGCACCCAGGAATCGGCAGAAGAGATCCACCGCATGATCACCAGCCTGCAGGTCGGCTCGCGTGAGGCGGTGCACACCATGAACACCAGCCAGGTCTCCAGCGAAGAGACCGTTCAGGTGGCCAACGAGGCCGGTGAGCGCCTGGCCAGTGTCACCCAGCGTATCGGCGAGATCGACGGCATGAACCAATCGGTGGCCACCGCCACCGAAGAGCAGACCGCCGTGGTCGAGAGCCTGAACCTGGACATCACCCAGATCAACGCGCTGAACCAGCAAGGGGTGGAGAACCTCAACGACACCCTGCGCCACTGCGACGCCCTGAGCCAGCAGGCCGGGCGCCTGAAGCAACTGGTGGGCAGCTTCCGCATCTGACCTGCCGCCCGCTCCTGTGCGTGTGCAGGAGCGGGCTCACCCCACGATCACGATCTTCGATCACATCGGCGAATGCGCAGGCGCGCTTCAGCTACTCGCCAAAGCCCCTCACTCACCAACGAACGCCTGCACCTCGATCTCCACATCGACCCCCAATGCCAGCGCCGATGCCACCGTCGAACGCACCGGCAGCGCCGCGCCAAAGAACTCTTTGTAGACCTCGTTGAAGCCGGCGAAATGGCTCATGTCCGACAGCCAGACCGTGCATTTCACCACCTGTTCGAAACGCGCCCCACTCACTGCCAAACTCTCGGCGATACGTTCGCAGGCTGCCCGGGTCTGTGTCTGGATATCACCGCGTACCACCTCGCCACTGGCGCTCATCGGCACCTGACCGGACAGGAACAGGAAGCCCCCGGCCTTCACTGCACGGGAAAATGGAAACGGCAGGTTGCTGGGAAAACGCTGGATGTCATTGCTCATGGAACGCTCCTTTCATGGTTTGGCTGAACCGTGCCTGGGACAGTCGAGCAGACTAGCACCCGGCATACCCACGCTCATTAACCGTGGATTCTCAGGAGCGTACCGCCACAGCGTGGTTATAACCTAATAACGAACAAGTCTATTTGGCTATAAAAAAATCTATATGCTGGCACTCATCCGATCACGGGCAAGCTGGGCGTCGAGTAGCGTATGGATGTAGGTTCTTTCGGTTTCACCCTTGCGGGCCTGATCGTAGGCTTCATCGTCGGCATGACCGGCGTCGGCGGCGGTTCGCTGATGACCCCGATCCTACTGTGGTTCGGCATCAACCCGGCCACCGCCGTGGGCACCGACCTGCTCTATGCCGCCATCACCAAAGCCAGCGGCGTCTGGGTGCATGGCCGCAACAAGAACATCGACTGGAAGATCACCGGCTGGTTGAGCCTGGGCAGCGTCCCGGCCGCCGCGCTGACCCTGTGGTTCCTCAGCACCCTGCACACCGACACCTCGGCGCTCAACGCCATCATCAAGCAGGGCCTGGCGGTGGTGCTGATCCTCACCGCCCTGGCGATCCTGTTCAAATCGCGCCTGCAGGCCTTCGCCAGCAAGCATGCCGGTGACCACTACCACCTCAGTGACCGTACCCTGAACATCCTCACCGTGATCACCGGCGTGGTACTGGGCGTGATGGTCACCCTCACCTCCATCGGCGCCGGAGCGCTGGGCACCGTGGCGCTGTTCCTGCTCTACCCGTTCCTGGTCACCCGCCGCCTGGTCGGCACCGAGATCGCCCACGCCGTGCCGCTGACTCTGGTGGCCGGCCTGGGTCATGCCGGCATGGGCAACATGGACTGGTCACTGCTGGGCTACCTGCTGCTGGGTTCGTTGCCGGGGATCTACCTGGGCAGCCACCTGACCGGGCGTATTTCCGACCGCGTGCTGCGGCCTTGCCTGGCGACCATGCTGCTATTGATCGGCTACAAGCTGGCGTTCTGAGCCACACCTCACTGATAGAGGGCGCTACGCGCCCATCGCCGGCAAGCCGGCTCCCACAGGTACTGCGCATGATTTGCAGCCAACGCTGAACTGTGGGAGCCGGCTTGCCGGCGATGCGGCGCGTCAGCGGCGCCTATGGGCACTCGGCTCGCCTCGACCTACTCCTGCGCACGCCATAGCACCGGCCAGAACTGCGGTTTCACATACCCGCAGCGATCGAGCCGGGCCACGCGCTCGGGGCGCATGCGCTCACCGTCGTAACGCCACTGCTGGATCAGCCCGCAACCACGTTCTACCTGGCTTTTGTCAGCGGCAAACAATTGACCGCTCTGCGCATCGAACGCTACATAGCCACTCAGACGCGGCGCCAGCAACGGCGTCGGCGCCTCGAAGGCCATTTCGCTGATCTGGTAGGGTGCGGTGCGGGACACCCGATACAGGTAATTGGCGCAGAACTCGCCACTGCACCCCACGTTGAGAATGACCAGGACATTGGCTGCGTCCAGCGGGTGCACCTCGTAATGGCTGTTGCTCATGCCTCGCACATCGCCTTCGACATTCGCCTGGCCTTTTACCACCCTGCCGATTTCATGGGCCTGCTCGTCGCTCATGCGCGGCGCGGCAACGAACTGTGGCAGCACCACGGTATCGGGAGCGCCAGGCACATCGGCAGCGGGCGCATCTCCCACTTTCACCAGGGCATCGGCATGCCCGACCCGGCCCTGCACTGCATCAATGGCCAACAGCGCGCCATTGAGCCCATGCAAGGACGCAACCAGCTCGCCATCCTCGGTCAACGAACTCAGGCGTGTACCGTTGCGCAACCGGCGTATGAGCGCCAGCGCCTCATCGTCCTTCAGCAGCAGGTCGAAGTCGTATTCAAGCTGGATGCGCTGCCAGTTGGCCGACAGTGCCTGCCCATCGAGCAGCACCTGTTCCGCAAACGCCGGGCCCACGCGCAGGGTCAGTTCGAGCGCACCCTGTGGCCCCGCCTCGCGCCTTATGATGGTCTGCAGGCCGGCCATCAGGTCGTCGTCGATGGCCATTACCACGGTGCAGGCACGGGTGTTGTCGCAGCCAACCGCCCAGTCCTCGATCTGCCGGTACATCGGCACCGCTTCGAGCGGTGCCTGGGCGCTCTCGGCCTGCACGACCGATGGCGTCATGAGCGTCAGCAGCAATGCCGCACGCGGGTGTTTCATCCATTGCCATGGCGTTATCCCTGAAGTGCGCTTCACGCGTTCAACCTTCACTGCGCCAGAGTACCGGCCAACTGTCGGTGCCCACTTCCGCACAGCGATCCATCCGTGACAGCCTGAGCAAGCGCATGCGCATGCCATCGTAGCGCCAGCTTTCCTCCACCCCGCAACTGCCGGGGTAGTCGTCCTTGGCATAGCTGTGAAGCTCGCCTTTGCCAGGGTAGAACTCGATGGCGTCGCGCATCCGGCTGATCACCACCGGGCTCGATGGCGCCTCGAACTCCAGCGGCCCAAGGGTGTAAGGCGCTTCACGCGACACCTTGTACAGCGCGTAGAGGCAATGGAAGTCGTTGCAGTTGTAGCTGAGCAATGCCAGCGCATGCTGGTCGTCCAGGGCATGCAGCTCAAGCTTGGGAGCGACATCGTATTCGTTCTTCAACTGGTCCTCGGCGGCCGCCTTGGCCATCACCACTTGGGTGATGCCCGCTTGCTCCTGCGCGCCAAGGGCCGTAGCTGCCACAAAGGCCGGCACCTGGGGTTTGGCCGGAGTTGGCAACTGCACATCGGCAACGCTGTCGCCGGGGCGTATCAGCGCACTGTAGTGGCCGATTCGGCCCTGCACCGCATCCATCAGCAGCAAGGCGGCGCTCAGCCCCTGCAGCGAACTCACCCGCTCCCCTGGCCGGGTGTCGTCCACCAGGCGCTGGCCATTGCGCAATTGCCGCAACACGGCATAGGCATCGGCGCCCTCCAGTTCCAGGGTGGTCTCGACACCGCGGGTCATGCGCCAGGGGGCGACCAGCAGTTGGCCGTCGAGCATGGGCTCGCCCGACCAGTCGGTACTCCCTACCAAGGTCAGGTGCAGGTTGCCCCAGGCGCCCGCCTCACGCTGCACCAGCATGCCCACTCGCATCCGCTCCGGATGATCGGCCAGGACCGCGGTGCAGAAGCGCGTGTTGTCGCAGCCAACAATCCAGTCCTTGATCTCCCGGTATACCGGCACCGGCTCTGGTTCCGCCGCGGCGGCCAGGCCCGGCAGCAACGCCAGCCCCAGGGCCAGCCAGTTCCATGTTGTTGCGCGCATCGTGCTGCATTCCTGTCTTGGCTGTGAAAGCCTCGTTCCAGAGGCGGCACAATGATTCCACAGTTCAAGGGCCAGGTGCGCAAAATCGGCAGTGGTGATTGCGCCACCTGATCTGGCAGTATCGAATGCCCTAACACCAGAGCCGCCGTCATGTCCGCTACCGTCAGCCCGTTGCTGCTTGCCCTGCGCGAAGGTACCCGCGCCTGCCACCAGAGGCTGGAAGCGCGGCTGCCTTTCTTCAGCGAGGGCTTCGACCGCGCGGCCTACGCCGACCTGCTCGGGGCCTACCATGGCTTTCATGCGCCGCTGGATTTACTGCTGGGCGCCTACCAGAGCGCCGAACGCCACAAGACGCCCACCCTGTCACGCGACCTGGGCGCCCTGGCCATCGATATCGAAGCGCTGCCCTGGTGCCGCGCCCTGCCTCGCATCGATGACGAAGCCAGCGCGCTTGGGGTGATGTATGTACTGGAAGGCTCCACGCTCGGTGGCCAGGTGCTCAAGCGGGCCATGGCCGAACGCCTGGGTATCGACGCCGACAACGGTGGCGCGTTCCTCGACGTCTACGGCCCGCTGACCGGCGCACGCTGGCGCAGCTTCCTCGAGCGGCTGGCTGCCGCCACCCCGGAGCCGACCGCCCAGGCCCGGACGGTAGAAGCCGCTGTAGACACCTTCATCTGCTTCGAACAGTGGCTCGAAGAACGACAGGTGCTGGCCTGCTGAACTCCCTCACCGACGGCACTGGTGCAATAGCGACGTTACCAGTGGCGTCATCCCGATGGCCACCACGCACAAGCCACCGCACAACAACGCAAATCCCAGTGCCCGCAACGGGTGCAAGGTATTGAAGAACGCCAGCACCAGCAGCACCAGCAACAGCGCCAACCAGTAGCGAACTGCCGCCCTTGGAATGGCCACCATCAACAGGTTGAAGAGCACGAAGGCGTAGAACACCAGCATCGTCGCCAAGCCGACGCTGACACCTCGCGCCATCGGCGGGCCGACATGCTGCCGGTAGAGATCGAAGCCAAGGCTCAAGATAAAGGGAAAAGCCACACACACCAGTGCGTGCAGCAGGAAGCGGGAAAGCAGCGGCAACATTCGTCCTTGATCCTGGAGTCGGCCAAAGGTTGCGCATGGCCGTGAGTGAGGAAAGCGGATGCTAATGCCCTGAATAGACGCCAGCAAGCCGCAGCCCCATTGGTCGGCAAACACTCGTGACAAAGACCTGCTTTTCCCGCTTTGCGGCACGCAGCAGAATCCCTACGTCTGTGTTTCATGAATCCTGCAGGATCGCCCCCACAGCAAAGGCGCTAGACAACCTGATAGCGAGCCCCGACATGAACGTCATTGCCTGTGACCTGCACCACCTGGACGCCACCGCGGACCTCTTCAACCAGTACCGGATGTTCTACCAGGAGGCGGATGACCTCCCCGCTTCCCGTGCATTCCTCAAGGCCAACCTCGAAACCGACAACTCACGGATCTACCTGCTGCTGGACGACGAGGGTCAGGCCATCGCCTTTGCCCAGCTGTACCCGGCCACTTGCTCGCTGGCGATGAAGCGCTTCTATTGGCTGTATGACCTGTTCGTCGTCCCCCGTGCCCGCAGGGGCGGTCATGCCCGTTACCTGATGCAGCAACTGATCGGGATCTTCCAGGCCGAGGGCGCGCAGCGGTTGAGCCTGGACACCGCCAGGAGCAACCTTGCCGCCCAGGCGCTGTATGAATCGCTGGGGTATGAGGCCGAGCAAGAATTCGTGACCTATCACAAGGTGCTCGATCACTGAAGGTAGCCATGGGAGCTTTCGATATCCGCTTTCGCTCAGCGCGAGGGAGGCAGCTATACGCGGGTGTGCAAGACCGTGGAGTAGGAACCCGGCTGGCCCGAAGGCCTCCCACGTATAGCCGCCATTGAGCGACTTGGACCAAATCCTCGGGCTTGCACACCCGGTCGTTGAATTGGCAACGACAGGGCGAGATTAGGGAATGCGGCTGGCCAGAACAACAGCTGAAAGGCCGTGAAAGCATGGTTGGGAAACGTCCTACATGAAATAGGGAAAGTCTTAGTAATCGTCCTGAATCAACAGCTCAGACCTCTTTGTGGGGCAAACCCGCTCCTACGCATCTTTGCTACTTTCCCGCCAAGTCAGGACAATTTCTGAATTTTCTGTACACGAAACATCTACTAAAGGTTTATATTCCGCCCGCCGAAACAGAAAAGGTAGCAAGTGGCCACCACCCTAGCGAAGCGGCCATGTACACCCTTCACACTCACGGATGGGCGTCACGATGAAAATAAAAAACAAACTGATCCTGGCCTTCGTACTGGTAGCCTTTATCCCGGTCGCCTTGGTTGGCGGGATTTCGGTGCTGAACATCCGCAGCGAGGCGGTCGATCAGTTCCTCGACGGCAGTACCCGGGAAATTCGCCAGATCGACGGCAACATGCGCCAGTTCTTTGATGGCACGCTGCAGAACGTCGATCAGATGGCCAAGGATCCTGTATACACCTCGGTCACCTCGCTCAAGGACTACACCGGCGCCGATGCCGCCAGCCAACCGATGCCCGAGGCTGCGCAACGGGTCATCGACGCCTTCGCCCGCTACGGCACCACTCACCCGGCAGCGGCAATCCTTTCAATCGGCCTGGAAGACGGCAGCTACGCCAAATGGCCGGATGACCCACAGCTGGCCAAGTACGACCCGCGCACCCGCCCCTGGTACAAGGCCGCCATGGCCAGCCCGGACAAGACGGTGCGCACCGCCGCGTACTACTACGACAAGGACGACGTGGCCCTGGTCGGCACCGCCCGCGCGCTGCTCGACGCGGCCGGCAAGGCCAAGGGCGTGTTCGTGGTCAGCGTGTCGCTGAAGAACCTCACCGAGCTGGTCAAGAGCATCAAGCTGGGCGACAGCGGCTACGTGATGCTGATCGAGGACGGCACCGTGCTGGTCGACCCGCGCAACGCCGGGCACAGCTTCAAGCAGCTCAAGGACCTCGGCGCGCCGTACGCGGCGTTGGCCGCCACCGAGCAAGGCGCCACCGAGGTGGTGATCGATGGCGTGCGCTACATGGCAAATGTATGGACATCTCCAGGCCTGGGCTGGCGCTTCGTCGGGCTGATCGAGTACGACGAGGTCATGGCCGCGGCCACACGCATGACCTATGTCACGGCGGTGATCGTGGTGCTGCTGGCGCTGATCTTCGCCGGGGTGGCGGCAGCGTTCTCGCGGGTGATCGTCAAGCCCATCGGCCAGGTGAGCACCGGCCTGCAGTCGATCGCCGAGGGTGAAGGCGACCTGCGCCGCGACCTGCAGGTCCAGGGCAAGGATGAAACCGCCGAGCTGGCCGGCTGGTTCAACAAGTTCCTCGCCGCCATCCGCCAGCTGATCCAGCGCATCGGCGCGGCCTCGACCAACCTGCACGAAGCCTCGCGCAGCAACAGCGAGATGGCCGGTAACATGAACGAGGCCGCCGGGCGTCAGCGCGAGGCGGTGGAGCTGGTGTCCACTGCGTTCAACGAGATGGTCGCCACCGCCAACGAAGTGGCGCGTTCATGCAGCAGCGCCGCAGATGCCGCCGAACATGGGCACCGGCGGGTGGCCGAGGGCAAGCAGCAGATCGAGGCGACCACCGACAACGTCAATCGTCTGGGTCGGCGCCTGAGCGAGTCGTCCCAAGCCATGGTCGAGTTGGAAGAAGGCAGCCGCAGCATCAACCAGATCCTCGGCACCATCCGCGCCATCGCCGAGCAGACCAACCTGCTGGCGCTCAACGCCGCGATCGAGGCCGCCCGGGCCGGCGACCAGGGCCGTGGTTTCGCGGTGGTGGCCGACGAGGTACGGGCACTGGCCAAGCGCACCGCCGATTCCACCGGCGAGATCGACCAATTGCTCAACACCCTCGGCGGCAAGACCCATGAGGTCTCGCAAAAGATGGAAAGCTGCCTGGACCTGTCGCGGGCCAGCGTGACGTCAATCGAAAGCGCGCGTGACAGTTTCGAGGGTATCCAGCTGTCGGTGAACGAGATCCGCGACCAGAACCTGCAGATCTCGGCGGCCGCCGAGGAGCAGCACAGCGTCGCCGAGGAGATCAACCGGCACATCCAGCAGATCTACGACGAGGCACGACTGGTAGAGGGGCTGGCCAGCTCTGCACAGGCCGACTCTGGCAGGCTGGCACAGTTGTCGGATGAGCTGAACGGGTTGGTGGGGCGCTTCAAGTCGTAAGGCATCCAGCAGCTGGGGCCGCCAGGCGGCCCTTTTGCCGCGGTTCGTCGCCACGACAAGCCGACTCCTCACAGGCAATGCTGCCCGCGATGGCGTCAGCCCGCCCTGGGCAAGTCGGCCAACACCCCTTCAATCTCCCCTAGTACCGCCGGATCATCCAGCGTCGATGGCGCCGTGTAGGCCTGGCCATCGGCGATCTTGCGCAGCACCGCACGCAGGATCTTGCCAGAGCGGGTCTTGGGCAGGCGCTTGACCAGGCGCACGCGGTTGAAGCAGGCCAGTGCGCCGATCTGTTCGCGCACATCCGCCACCAACTCGCCCTGCAGTTGCGCCTCGCCAATGCCCTGCCCGTCCTTGAGCACCACCAGCGCCAATGGCACCTGGCCTTTGATCTCGTCGTGCACACCAATCACCGCGCACTCGGCCACCGCCGGATGACGCGCCACCAGGTCCTCCATTTCCCCGGTCGACAAGCGATGCCCCGAGACATTGATCACGTCATCGGTGCGCCCCATGATGTAGACGAAGCCGTCTTCATCCAGGTAGCCGCCGTCGCCGGTGTGGTAGTAACCGGGGTAGCTCTGCAGGTAGGCCTGCAGGTAGCGTTGGTGATCGCCCCAGAGCGTCTGGCTGCAACCCGGTGGCAATGGCAGGGCGATCACGATAGCGCCCTGTTGATTGGGCCCCAACGGCTTGCCTTCGTCATCCAGCACCTGCACGTGGTACCCCGGCACCGCCCGGTTGCTCGAGCCCGGCCGCGCTGCGCTGCCTTCGAGCCCGACACAGGGCGCAGTCACCGGCCAGCCGGTCTCGGTCTGCCACCAATGGTCGTGCACCGGCTTGCCGCTGACCCGCTCGAGCCATTCATGGGTACTGGAGTCGAGTTTCTCCCCGGCCAGGAACAGCTGGCGCAACGAATCGAGATTGTGACGGCGGATCAGCGCGCCTTCCGGATCTTCCTTGCGGATGGCGCGCATGGCGGTGGGCGCGCAGAACAAGCCATTGACCTTATATTGTTCCACCACCCGCCAGTAGGCCGAGGCGTCCGGCGTGCGGATCGGCTTGCCCTCGTAGAACACCGTGGTGCACCCGCTCATCAGTGGCCCGTACACGATCAGCGAATGGCCCACCACCCAGCCGACGTCCGAGATCCCCCACCATACATCCCCAGCCCGCATGCCGTAGACATGACGCATGGCATAACACAACGCCACTGCGTTGCCGCCATTTTCGCGGACGATACCCTTGGGTTTGCCGGTGGTGCCGGAGGTGTACATGATGTACAGCGGATCGCCGGCGTCCAGCTCAACGGGGGCGACCGGCGCGGCCCCGAGCAAGGCCTGCTGCCAGTCCAGATCACGCCCGGGCTGCAGTTCGGCGCTCGCCTGCGGGCGCTGCAACACCAGCACATGCCGCGGTTGGTGGCGAGCCAGCTGCAGGGCGCGATCGACCAGCGGCTTGTACTCGATCACGCGGTCGAACTCCAGGCCGCAGGAAGCCGTCAGCAGCAGGGCCGGCCGGGCATCGTCGATGCGCAGGGCCAGCTCGTTCGCGGCGAAGCCGCCGAATACTACGGAATGCACCGCACCAATGCGGGCGCAGGCGAGCATGGCCATGGCGGCCTGGGGCACCATCGGCATGTAGATGATCACGCCATCGCCCTTGCGCACCCCCAACGAACGCAACAGACCCGCCAAGCAAGCCACTTCATCACGCAGCTGGTGATAGGTGAATGTCTGTTGCACGCCAGTCACTGGCGAGTCGTAGATCAGCGCCAGTTGTTCACCGCGCCCCTGCTCGATCTGATGGTCAAGGGCCAGGTAGCAACTGTTGAGGCGGCCGTCGGCGAACCAACGGTGGGTACCATCGGCGTTCTGCTGCAAGGTTACGGTCGGCTTGCGCTGCCAGGCGAGCTGCTCGGCCTGGGCCTGCCAGAAGCTGGCGGGGTCGGAGATGGAATGGGCGTAACTGTGCTGATAGGTCATTGGTTCGCAACCCGGTACTTGTTGTTATTGAAGGGCGAACCCTGAGTATGGACCGAGGCCGGCGGCCCGCCATCGGACTTAAGTCGCAACCCATATGCAGATTTGCCGCACCCGAGCGCCTACAATGGCCAGCCACGTCTAGCGAACAGTCCCATGCACACCCTCGAAGACCTGCGTGCCGGTCGCCTGCACGGCATCACACGCCTGAATCTCTGCCAGAACCTGACCCATTTTCCCAGGGAGATCTTCGCACTTGGCGACAGCCTCGAAGTGCTCGACCTGAGCGGCAACAGGCTGAGCGAACTGCCCGAGGACCTGCACCGCCTGAACCGGCTCAAGGTGCTGTTCTGCTCCAACAATCAGTTCACCCACCTGCCCCACGCCATTGGCAGCTGCCAGGCCCTGGAAACCGTAGGCTTCAGAAGCAACCGCATCAGCCGGGTCGATGCCCAGGCCCTGCCACCTTCGCTACGCTCACTGGTGCTCACCGACAACGTATTGGAGCAGCTGCCCGAGGCACTGGGGGACTGCGCACACCTGCAAAAGCTCATGCTTGCCGGCAATCGCCTCACCGATCTGCCGGCAAGCCTGGCGCACTGCCACCGCCTGGAACTGCTGCGCATCGCCAGCAACCGCCTGGGCGCCCTACCCGACTGGTTGCTGCTCATGCCACGCCTGGCCTGGCTGGCCTATGCGGACAATCCATTGCCCTATGGCTTTGTTGCACCTGCCACCGATGGCCATTGCCCCGCCCTGCACTGGCACGACATCCAACTGGAAGAAGAGCTCGGCCGTGGTGCCTCAGGGGTGATTCACCGCGCCCACTGGCGCGGCCAGGAAGCACCGGTTGCGGTCAAGCTGTACAAGGGCGCGATCACCAGCGACGGTTCGCCACTGGCGGAGATGAGCGCCTGTATCGCCGCCGGCCACCATCCACAGCTGGTGCGCCTGGCTGGGCGCATTGACGATCACCCAGATCAACTGCCCGCCCTGGTGATGCAACTGATCGACGCGCACTGGTCGAACCTGGGCGGCCCGCCTAGCCTCGACAGCTGCACCCGCGACCGCTATCCAGCCGACCGCCAGTTGACCAAGCCGGCTCTGCGTCGCCTTGTCAGCGGTATTGCCTCGGTCTGTGCCCACCTGCATGGGCATGGCTTGAGCCATGGTGATCTGTATGCCCACAACATCCTGTTCGACGATAATGGCCAGTGCCTGCTGGGCGACTTCGGTGCCGCCTCGTTCCACCCTCAGGGGCAAAGTCTTGCGGCATCGGCACTCGAACGACTGGAAACGAGGGCGTTTGGCATTCTTGTCGAGGAATTGCTGGCGTGTTGCGACGAGCAGGACACATCACTGAAGCAACTTGCTGAGCGCTGCCAGCAGGCCGACGTATTGGCCCGTCCTGCCTTCAATGAGTTGGTGGCGCTGCTTGGCGAGCGCCACTGACGCAGTGATGAAGCCTGGCCTGAACATTCGTGGGAGCGGCGTTCCGATACGCCCGCTCCCACGCCAGATTTCTTTACCACGGAAGA